>DATAPT010000061.1:0-10464 GCA_036265065.1 Candidatus Acidiferrales bacterium
TAAACCCCCGCCTCTGAAGAGGCGGGCTACAGCAGATTGGCAGCGGAACCTGTGGATGTCAACAGAGCCAGATTAACTCTAGGAATCCACCTCAGGGAAATCGGTCCTCACCACGAAGTGGTAGAGCCACATGAGGATCGTAGTGCCCATTCCAATTCCGGTGATGGCCCACCAGACGTGTCCGGGACGCTGCACGACTTCTCCGTAGTGATGCATGAGCCGCCCGCCAAGCCATCCCCCAACGAGTGAACCGATGCCAATGGGCACAAATGCGAATCCCATGTACGTTCCTTGCTGGCCGGGAGGAGCGAGCCGCGAAACATATTCATAATATCTGGGCGAAAGAATTATTTCGCCGAGCGCCACCACAAAAATGGACAGCACAACCGCCCACACCGCGGGATGAGACGCGACAATCAGCCAACCCAGCGCCGAGATCAGCGTCCCAATCGTAATCGCGCGGAACGCGGGAATTTTTTGCGTCAGGTACGTGGCCAGAAATTGCAGGCAAATCACGGTCACGGCGTCCGTGATCAGGATGAGTTCGACGTCCGCGTGCGGATCGATGTATCCGTGGATATAAATTGGCAGCACGATGTACTGTTGCCAGAAGACGATCCAGTAGCCTGAAAAAATCAGCAGAAACAGCATGAAGCGCGGGTTCGTGATGACCGTAAATAAATTTCGCGCGGTTTCCGCGAGCGTAGCCGTTTGCACTTCACTCGAGCGCCGGGGTTCCTTAAAAAACAGGAGCACTGCAAGAAACATCAGCAGAACGCTCAACGCGGAAACACGAAAAACATTTTCCACTCCGAGGTGGCGATGCGCCCACGAGGCAAGGTACGGCCCCGCTGCCCCGCCGATATTCACCATCGTGTAGTAAATCGAATACCCGATTGAGCGCACATTTTCGCGCGACGCACGCGCCGTGGTTCCCACGACGCTTGGCTTCACCATGGAAATTCCGAGCGCGGGCAGCACCAGAACAAATGCCACCAGGCCAAGTAGGGGCACGGAATTGCGGATTGGCGCCATCCATGCGGCGCCCAGCGACCCCAGCAGAAAATACGCGCAGCCAAGAATGAGATACGCGAGCGAAAGCGCGCGCCGGAAACCAAGCCGGTCCGCCACGGCTCCTCCAAGAATTGCGAGGAACCAGACCATTCCTCCAAACAGCCCGGCAAGCGAGCCCGTTTGTTCCGTGGGAATGTTCAGCGTTTCATGCAGGTAATTCGCAAGGGAAGAAAACGCGCCGTAGTACGCCAGCCGCTCGAAAATTTCGCTGATGTTCGCCACCCAGAACGCAGGCTCGAACCCGTCGCGAATTTCTTTCAGGCGCTCGCTGACGATCAAACGGAACTCCAGTCAAGGGATGCGCAACGTGGGGCGGAGCGACCCGCGCGAATTGTAACGGATGGATGATGGGCGCGCCAGATCGCGTGTCCTGCGCCGGAACTAAAGATATTCAAGATGGAATTGAAAAACGCTTGAGCATCGAGGCGACCGCCAGAATAAGGTTTGCACATATGGCGAGGCCCATGGCAAAAACTTCGATGAACAAGAATGCGCATCCATACCAGGCAAAAAAACTCTCGAAATAGGCAATCGTTCCTGCGCGCCGCTCAGGGGCCAGCCAGTATTCTTTATTGGGCAATCTGAGACGGGCGTCGGGGGTTTTGGCAACTCTGCGATATACCCAGAATTCGACAAACAACGCCGGCAAGAGAACCAAAGCGTAGGTAATAAAAAATTGTGATTTGGTCATCCAGCCATTCGGCATTCCGGAAGCGCCAAAGTGCGATGCGAGACGATCCGGCAGTAGCGGAAAATCATGAACACACTGCGCGAATGCCGCTAAAATAAGCGCAAAAAACAGGGCTCTGGGTATGCGTGTGCCGGCCATTGTGAGCATCCGCTGAAAGCGTACTAAGCCGGATACTTAGACACAAGGGAACTTGCCCAGAGACATAACCTGGCGTTAACCATTGGCCTTGGGCTGTGCCTTGTGTAATGCTATAGCGCTTCACTTTGCGAGTTATGGTTATCAGTTCGCATGGCATGGGAAAATTTTGCAGTGAATTCAATTCGCCAGATTTCAATGAGCATGAAACTACAATCAGGATTTCGCCGATGGTGACGCTCGATTCGATCAAAAATGCGCGGGAACGCATCCGGGGCTCGGTTGTGGTCACGCCCTTCGTGCACTCCGAGAAATTTTCGCAGCAGATAGGAAATGCAATTTTCCTGAAGCTGGAAAATTTGCAGATGACCGGCGCGTTCAAGGAACGCGGCGCGCTCAACAAGATTTTGCTGCTCTCCGAGGAAGAACGGCGGCGCGGCGTGATCGCGGCGTCCGCGGGAAATCACGCGCAGGCCGTGGCCTATCATGCGACGAAACGCGGCATCAAAGCGCAGATTTGCATGCCGCTGACCACTCCGCTGGTGAAAGTGTCCGCAACGCGCGGTTACGGCGCGGAAGTGATATTGGCCGGAGCAAATTATGATGAGGCCTGCGAAGAAGCTGTTCGCCGCTCGAAGGAATTCGGCCTTACGTTCATTCATCCTTTTGATGATGAGGCCGTGATCGCGGGACAGGGAACGCTCGGCCTTGAAATGCTGGAGCAGCACGGCGATCTCGACGCTGTCGTGATTCCAATCGGTGGCGGCGGTTTGATCGCGGGCGTCGCGTGCGCGGTGAAAGAAACCAATCCGAAAATTAAAGTGATCGGCGTGCAATCGTCAAGACTCGCGTCGATGAAGGCCGCGATCGAGAGCCATAAGATTGTGACTCTGCCCGCCAACAAAACCATCGCAGACGGAATCGCTGTGCGTTCCGCCGGCGCGGTTACATTTCCGCTCGTCCAGAAATATGTGGACGAAATTGTGACTGTTGACGAGGAAGAAATCGCCAGCGCGATTCTCCAATTGCTGGAAAAAGAAAAATTGCTGGCCGAGGGCGCGGGCGCTGCGGCGACTGCCGCGTTGCTCAACAAGAAAACTCCGAATCATGGGAAAAAACTTGGCGTGCTGGTCAGCGCCGGAAACATCGACGTCTCGCTGCTGTCCTTAATTATTCGCCGAGGACTCGTCAAGGATGGCCGCCTCGTGCGCCTGCGAATCCATCTGCCGGATCGCCCCGGCGCGCTGCAAGAGCTTGCTGGAGTAATCGCCGTGCAAAAAGCGAATATCGTGGAAACGATGTATGACCGCGCGTATTACGGCGTGGTTCTGGGCGATGCCGTCATCGATATCACGATGGAAACGCGCGGCCCCGAGCACGTCGCGGATTTAACAGCCGCCCTGGATGCTGCAGGTTACACCTTCGAGCGAGTACAATAGTTTTGTAGCGCCGGCGAGACATCGGCGCCACGAAACCAAATGCGCCATCTGGATACTGACGCAAAAATAAAAAACAGGGACATCGATGAATCCTAATCCGCTTTCATATCTGCAGGACCAACTTGCTGAACTTGAAGCCAAAGGCCAGCATTTCCGCCTGCGCGTGCTTGACGGGGAACAAAAGCCCATCGCGCACTTCGACGGCAAAGATGTCATAAACCTCGGTTCGAATAACTATCTGGGCTTGACCACGCAAAAAGCATTGCGCCGCGCCGCCATCGAGGCGATTCGCACGCACGGCGTGGGAGCGGGCGCCGTCCGCATAATCGCCGGAACCATGGACCTGCACATGGCGCTCGAAGAGCAAATAGCCAGGTTCAAAGGAACCGAAGCGGCCGTCGTATTTCAGTCCGGCTTTACGGCAAATTCGGGAACCGTCGCGGCCGTGCTCGGCAAGGACGATTTGATTCTCTCGGATGAATTGAATCATGCCTCCATCATCGATGGCTGCCGCCTTTCGCGCGCCACGATCAAAGTGTTCAAGCACGCGGACGTGGCCGATTGCGAGCGACTGTGCGAGGAAACCAAAGACTGGCCCGGCCACAAACTCCTCATTACGGACGGCGTTTTTTCCATGGACGGCGACATCGCTCCACTTCCGGAATTGTGCAGCCTCGCCGAAAAATATAATTGCATCATGATGGTGGACGACGCGCATTCCTCCGGCGTGTTGGGAAAAGGCGGGCGCGGCACGGTAGATCATCATGGCTGCCACGGCCGCGTGCACATTCAGGTGGGCACGCTCAGCAAAGCAATCGGCTCGATGGGCGGCTATGTTTGCGGCTCACGCGAACTGATTAATTTTCTCTACCGCCGCGCCCGGCCATTCGTTTATTCCACGGGGCATCCACCGTCGGTGATCGCGACTTGCCAGGCGGCTTTCACGCTGCTCGATTCGTCGGATGGCGATAAACTGATAAAAAAACTTTGGGCGAACACAAAATTCTTTCAGCGCCGTCTGAAAAAACTCGGCTTCTCGATTGGCGCAACCAAAACGCCGATCACTCCCATTCACGTGGGCGAGGGAGCCAAGGCATTTGAATTTTCGCGCCGCCTGTACGACGCCGGAGTATACATTCCGGGCGTAGGAGCGCCGACTGTCGCCGAGGGCAAGGCGCGCCTTCGCGCCATCGTCACGGCCACGCACAAGCGCGCCGACCTCGATAAAGCCTGTACCATCATCGGGGAAGTTGGCCACAGTCTGGGCCTTGTCTAGGTATCTCCATTATTTTCAATAAATTGCATGTCGAGGGATGGCGCGCTGCTGTCCCTCGGTACAGCAACTCTTTACTCACCGCCTGATTGAAATTTACCAGCCGTAATGTGCCCCTTATGCTAGCTTTAAAGTGGCATCAAGGGGCTGTGTCAGAGGGTGCAATTTTTGATTGCATATTCCCCTTGGTCCGGCCATTCGCGGGGATCGATGAATCGAATTTGTTCATTAATTACAGTTGTTGCCGTGTGTTTCTGCGTGGCGCTGGCTGGTTGCGGCGGCAATAATCAATTTGGCTCGCAGCCGCAGAATAATGGGAATTCGTCCGTCGTATTGGCCATGACGGATGCTCCGCCATCCAACGCGAGCATCCTTTCGGCGAAAGTAACGCTTACCGGAGCAACGCTCTCACCGGGAAATGTTCCACTTTTTTCCGGCTCGACGACCGTGGAGCTGACGCGGCTACAAACGGACATCGCATACATCACCACGGCCACAAATATTCCAGCGGGCAATTACACATCGGTGACGCTCACCTTCGCAAATCCATCCCTGACAATTGAAAATGACACGGGAAGCACCATTGGATCTTGCGTTAACGGAACCATCTGCACCATGGCGCCGACGGCCACGTTTAATTTGTCGACATCTGTACCGCTAACGAATTTCACGATTGCCGCTTCCAGCGTTACAGGATTGTTGATCGACGAGAATATGGAGACTTTGCTTTCCTCAACGTTAGGCGCGGATTTTAGCGCCGGAACCTCGGTCACATCCTTCCTCCCCGGGAGCGTTGCGCCGCCTCCGGTCGGAGCGCCTCCCGTTGGCGCGGAAGACGTGGTGGGCCACGTGCAGAATCTTAACGCGGCGAATAACACATTCACGCTGACCAATGCTCTCGCAACCTATTCCTTGAAGGTGACGAGCGCCTCGACATTTTTCCAGTTTCCCAGTTCCGCCACCTGTTTAACGCCGGGTTTTGCCTGCCTGCAGAATAATCAAATTCTCAGTGTGGATATCGGCATTCAATCGGACGGCACGATTTATGCCCGGAATATTCTTTTTGAAGATCCGGACAGCAGCGACGTCGAAGTCGAAGGCATTGTGACCAGCACGAACGTTGCGTTGCACCAATTTAATTTTGTGGTTAACTCCACATCCGCTTCGGTTACGGGTATAACGATTGGAATGCTCGTAACGGCACAGTATTTCACGTCGCCCCAAACGCCATTTGATGTGGATTTTGTTCATGCGGACAATCTGCAGATCACCACATCGTCTTTAGCGTTGGTATTCACCGGGCCTGCTGACCTCGTTCCCGGTCAGGAAATTTCCATTCGCCGCAATCCTTCTTCCGGCAGCACCCTTCTGGCCGATCGCGTGCGCCTGCGGTATTCCCGAGTCACGGCTACCGTGCAATCCGTAGGCTTGCCAAACATTTTTCTGACCAATTTGCCATCACTGTTTTCTGGACAGGTCGGGGTAGTGGTTACGCAGATCATCGCGCAAACTTCGACAATTCCTCCCACGATCTACTACTCAATCAGCATTCCGGTGAACGCTTCCACGAATATTGTCAACCTTCTGGTCTCCGTGCGCGGTCCGATGTTCAATACAGGCGGGACGAATCGAACGTTGATCGCATCGAAAATTGTGCTGCAGCCTTAATGTTGAATGGCTTTCAGTAGCACAGGCACTCCTGCCAGTGCGCTCTTGTTAACTCCCGCAAAACCCGCACAGGCAAGAGTGCCTGTGCTACTGAAACCCACTACGCAGGAAGAGGCTCGCTCTCCACGCGCGACATTCGATGGAAGCCCAGCAGTACCGCACCTGTGCCCCACAGCAAAACTGCCAGCCAGACAAAGCCTCCCAGCACGGGCACAAAACCTACAACGCGAAGAATCAGCAAGCCCACGGCTATTCGCGTGATCCATGCACTGAGCGCCGCGCTTGCATCGGCCGGCGCTGCCCCCATAATTTTGTTGCCCAGCCACGCGCCCACGAATACCTGCGCCACATAAAGTATCGGCGCGTAGGCCATCGCACCGGCAATCCCCGCACCCACACCGATGAACATAAGCAGCACTCCAATGATCAGCAGAAACGCGCCGGCGAGCAGCGCCAGGGCTCCTACTCCAATCGGAAGACCTATACCCTCAGTTTCTCGCAGAGAGGCTCGAAAAAAGCCAGGGAAAACCAACAGCAGAAAAATTCCAGCCGCTACCGCCACCACATAACCGAATAACGAGCGAACCACGGACCGTGCTGCTGTTCTCCTGTTGCGCCGAATCCCTTGCGTAATTTCCGTTCGAAACGGGCTCGCCAGCTTCGCTCCGGATTCCACTTCGGGCTGTTGCGGCCCTTCGAAAGTCGCCGGGCCGCGAATTTCCGCCGTGGAAGCCACCGTGAGGCTTCCGCCGCGTATCCAGGCCTCGCCGCCAATTAATCCTTCGAGTTCTCCTCTGCCGATTAATCCCAGCAAATCGCGCTGAATTTTTCCATCGAGGTCTCCGTTGGCAGCAAGGGCGATGGCGCTGCCCGCAACATTGGCTTTAGAGGCAAGGTTAAGTGAACTGGAAACGGTGGAAAGATTTTTTCCGATTTCACCCTCCAGCATGATGCTTTGCGAAAAGACGCGCACATTTCCATCCACGGTTCCGTCGATCAGCGTCACACCGGCGAATCCAATCACATCGCCAGTCACGTGTCCGGTTACCGTCAGATAGCGAGTGAAAGCAATCACGTCGCCTTCCACCGTGCCGTCAATTCTCACGGATGGACCAGCGGCAACCAGATCATTGTGAATCACATCGCCAGCGGGAATGATAATGGATTTTCCGCGCCGCACATCCGCCGCCGAGGCTTGCTGCGGAAGCGCCACGGCAAGCATGAGCGCGGTCATGACTACGGCCACTGCCACGGAGCGCCGCAGCCGGCGCCGAACCCAGACGATCACCCCGATCGCCAATAAAATCAATGCACCGATTTGCATCGCATCAATCATGTCACTCCATCCTTCCCAGAAAGCGCCGTTGAATACGATCATGGTGAAAAGATCCGTGCCGCCAAAGCCTGCATTGCTCAAGGGATCGAACAAGGGCATGAGGCTGTCGACCCAAACCCAATACGCGCTGGCCACAAAAGCGCCAAATGCCAATGTCCAAACCCATGCGGGTAAACGACGAGACTGCTCTCCAAGAATGCGAGCAGGGACCGACTCATTGTCTTCGGTGAGCGCCGCGGAGAGCAGCGCCGTTTCGCTTTGCAAGGCGTGCAGCAGATGGCCGCATTCTGCGCATTCCCCAACATGTTTTTCGAGTTCCTGCACGCGCTGCGAATCAAGCTGTCCTTCGAGGTACAGCAGGCAGGCCATTTCGTCAAAGTGGATCATGCCGCGCCTCCTGTAGCGAGGTTCGCGCTGACTTTGCCTTCGAGGATTTCGCGCAGCTGATGCCGCGCGCGCAACAAAACGACTCCGACAAACGTTCGCCGCACTCCCAATGTCGATGCAATGTCGTCGTAGCTCATGTCCGAGTAATAGCGCAGCACGAGCGCCATGCGCGAGCGCGAGGGAAGCTTGTCCATCGCGCGACGAATTTCCTGGCTGGTGCGCTGCTGAACGAGTTGCTCCAGCTGGCCTGGATCGGGATGCTCCAAAGGCATATTTTCCACTTCGCCCGTTTCCAGATCCTGGCGCAGCTTTCTTCGGCGCAGCAAATCCCAGCAATGATTCGCGGCCACGGTATAAAGCCACGCGCTGAATGGGCGGGTGGCGTCATATTGCGAAAGTTTTTGTCTGACTTTTACAAAAATATCCATGGTGGCATCTTCCGCGTCTTCGCGCGTGGGCATGGCCCGCCGGCAAAAACGAAATATTGCAGGCGCGTATTCGCGATAAAGTTCGCCCCAGGCCTCCGCGTTGCCGGACTTGGCCAGGGCGATCTTTTCATGCAATACGGCTTCGACCGCGGGGTTCATCCCCTCGGGATGTCTCCTGGCATCCATCAAATAGTACGCAGCAGTGTATTGAAATATTTCATATGTGAAACGCCACGCGACGACCGCGCGTCGGAATGGGTGGCGAATGAGAGAACTCTATCAGACTCGAAGTTGTGTGTGGAAATCGGCTTCAGGTGTACACTTTCAGCCCGGGAATCCCAGGCGGGAACCAAGCTTCGATAAAATTTAAAAGGGTTTGCGCAGATTTACGCGCAGAAGGCACCCAGCTATGGCTGGTTGCGGACTCGAATCGGGAGGAAACATGGCGGGAATCGTTGGGACGCGATTGGCAAAGGCGGGAGTTCTTGCTGCGGGGCTACTGCTTGCCGGATATGGCGCAAAGATGGCCGTTGCGCAGACAAAGCCCGAGAGTAAGAACATGGAACTCGTTGGTTACAACGATCTGCAGGGACGCGGCGCGTATCAGCCGACCATACACAAACAGGGCAACCGCTGGATTGCATACATTGGCCACCACGGCGGCTCGGCGATGAATCCGCTCACTGGAAAGATGGAGGATAACGGCACGTCCATCGTGGATGTGACCGATCCGAAGGCGCCAAAATATCTTGCGCATATTCCCGGCGATCCGCGCGTGCCTGGCCCGGGCGAAACCGGCGGGGCGCAGATGGCGCGTGTGTGTGATGGCAGCCAGCTTCCGCGAGCAGATAAAAAGAAAGTGTTTTTGCTTCGCTCGAAAGGAACCGCTTCCCACGAAATGTGGGACGTCACCGACCCCGCAAAGCCGACGCTCGTGACCGTGGTGGAGAGCGGATTGCGTGACACGCACAAGAGCTGGTGGGAGTGCGATACCGGAATGGCCTACATCGTTTCCGGAGCGCCCGGCTGGCGTGCCAAGCGCATGGGACAGGTTTACGATTTGGGCGATCCCTCAGAGCCGCAACACATTCGCGATTTCGGCTTACCCGGACAGGAACCCGGTTCCACAGGCCCGCAGCCCCAGGATATGCATGGTGTAATGTCCACAGGGACAGCGGGGAATCGCGTTTACGCCGCGTATGGCACGACTAGGAGCGGCGTGATTGAAATTCTCGACCGCGACAAACTGATCCATGGGCCGAAGGAACCGACCGCGGCAAACCTGGAGACGCCTCTCGTCGGGCGGCTCGATTTGCCGCCGGATGTGGGAGCGCACACAACATTCCCGCTGATCGGCGTGGACGTAGCCAACCTTGATAAATATGGCCCGGCCATGAGCAAGAAAAATTTTCTACTGATCGTGGGAGAAACAACGGATAACGAGTGCCACGCGCCGGAACAAATGATGCATATTTTCGACATCACCGATGAATCGAAAATCTTCGGCGTATCGACCTGGTATGTCCCGGAACCGAGCGGCAATTTCTGCAGCCGCGGCGGCCGTTTCGGAACGCACTCGACAAACGAAAACATGACGTCGATCTTTTACAACCGCATCATCTTTATCGCCAACTTCAACGCCGGATTGCGCGCCGTTGACATTCGCGATCCCTACACGCCGAAGGAAATCGCCTACTACATTCCCGCGATCACGGACAAAACCGACAAGCGCTGCGTCGGTACCGGCGCAGATGAGAAGTGCAAGGTCGCAATCCAGACCAACAACGTGGAAGTGGATGAACGCGGCTACATCTACATCGTGGACCGCGCCAACACCGGCATGCACATCCTGCAACTCACGGGCGACGCGCGGAAAATCGAGAATTTGCCATAACGATTCGCTGGTAAATGCTTTTTGTCATTCCGAACAAATTGAAGAATCTATCTGTGGCTGAGTCCGCTACAAGATAGATTCCTCATTGTTTTTTCGAAACCCTGCAACTCTTATACGCTCCGAAGTCATGGGGCCGTTC
>DATAPT010000062.1:0-5151 GCA_036265065.1 Candidatus Acidiferrales bacterium
CTTTAAAGAACGCCCTTCCGGAAAGATAAGAAAAATTCGAATCGGCGTTTATTCTCTCGACGTGACCAATCGACAGAATCCTCACGACGTGTACAACAACATCGCCTCTCCCATCTTTGGGCAATTTGCGGGCTTCCAGCGGCGGTTTACCGGACTTGCGCTCGGCTTGGGCGAATAAACCCTTTCGTCGTTCGTTTGTGCCTGATTTTTTCAATAAAGGCGCATGTTGAAAGCCCCTTTGGATGCCGACGAGCCTTGTGACTCGAACTGAGCTATGCTCATAAATCAGGAGAAGCGGTATGCCGCGAGAAGTTTCTCATCCGCAATGGGGTAAAACTCCCTGGTCCATCTATTTTCAACCCGCCCCGGCTTCCATGCCTCGCGAAGCTGATTTTGCAGTGGTCGGCGCCGGTTTTTCCGGTCTCTCCGCTGCCGCATGGCTGCGACGGCTTGCGCCCGATCAGACCGTCGTTGTGTTCGAATCCGCGGCGATCGGGGCAGGCGCAAGTGGCCACACGGGTGGAATGGTGCTGTCCGAAACTGCTGCCGGAGATCTTCCTGGCCTGGGAGACGTCCTTGGCGGATTTAGCTCCATCCTGAAGGATCTGGAACTTGACTGCGATTTGGAGATGCCAGGCGTGTTTGAGATTGGCCGCAGCGGCGGTTTGCCCGACTCCCCAATTTCATGGGCGGATTCCGGCCATGTGCGCGCTGTTAACAATGTTCCGGGAGGGATGGTCGATCCGGGGAAATTGGTAAGCGGGTTGGCCCGCGCGGCAGAAAAAAGTGGAGCTCACATTTTTGAAAAGCTCCCTGTCGAGGAAATCGAATTGGGAGAGGTTCCGTGCTTGCGCTATTCCGGCGGGGAATTGCGCGCGCGAAAAGTTCTATTTGCGAGCAATTCGATGTCACTGGAAATGAGCAATCTCGCCTGTTGCGGGCAGCCAAAATTTACACTGGCCGTGGCGACAGAACCTTTAACCGCCGAGCAATCGATTGCTCTGGGGTTTTGTTCACGCAAACCGTTCTACACCATCGATTTTCCCTACCTGTGGGGCAGGCTGCTTGCTAACGGCGGCTGCGTGTTCGGGTGCGGTCTCGTGCCGGTGGAAAATTGGCGCGAACTAGAAAGCCTGGACATCAACGCGGGGCAATCGGCGGATCTCATTTCACGGCTCGAATCGCGAGTCCGCGGCCTGCATCCGGTCATGAAGAATGTGCGTTTCGCCAATCGCTGGGGCGGTCCCATTTTGATCGCAAATGAATGGCGCCCCGTATTCGCGCAGCACCCGCGAAGCGCGAATGCCATCGTGCTGGGGGCTTTTAGCGGGCACGGAGTCGCCCAGTCGGTCTATTTAGGCCGCTGGGCCGCCGAGGCCCTCCTGGGGCGTAAAACGCCTCCCGATTGGAATGCGCGCGAAGAATCCGCCTAGAGGCGGTTTAAGTAGCGCGGGCCTTACAGGCTGCGGATAAACCCAATACTCTGTCATTCTGAGCGAAGCGAAGAATCTCTCCTTGTTTCTTTTCCTTGACTTAAATCGAAGAGAGATTCTTCGCTTCGCTCAGAATGACAGAACAAGACCTTTTTTCCGCAGTCTGCTTAGCCTGTGACGGTTGGTCTGTGTAGCGCCGGCGTCCCACCGGCGGTTTTGCGCAGCGTTGCGATATCTGAAACCAGCTGGCGAGACCCGGCGCTACACGGCGAAACTTCCGCAGGCTGAAGCATGCGCCACTTATAACCTGTCCCTTCAATTCAGATAAATATTTTGAAATTACCAGGTGTTGTACGGCGTATTTTCGACCGGGGAATTCTGATCGGATCCGGAATGCACGTCTGTTATTCCGGGAGAAGTCTGCTGCGGATCCAGCAAAACAGGATCGGAATCCGTATGCCAGTTCTTGCTGTGCGTAATGGGGTCGACCGGAATTCCAGAAATGTATTTTGGGACAAGATCGTCGAGCGAAGACGGTCCAGCCTCTTTGTCCAGCGTATATTGTTGAATGGCGTTGCGCATGATGAACAAATCCTGCTTCAACGTCGCTTCTCTCGCGCGCAGGACCGATTTCTCATATCGCACTGCCGCCATGCCCGCCAGGATCAAAATAATCGTGACGACGATCATCGCTTCCAATAACGTAAATCCGGCCGCAAGCAAATGCCGCCGCGCAGGCGAACCTGGAGCTTGCAATTTTCTGAAGCCGAAAGCCGGAATATGGGATGAAGTCATTTTGAGCATTACCAGTCCGAATATTTCGTTTTTTCGTCGGACGAAATTGCCTGGGATTGTGAATACACATCGAACACGTTGTGCCCGCCCCAGCTGTTGGAATCCGGATCGTCCTGCACGGCGCGCAGACCCCAATCGGGTTTGCCGGTCATGGGGTCCACTGGAATTTTTCTCAAGTAGCGCACTTTGCTTGGCCCGGCAGACAACGCCTGGCCCGCGTTCGATCCCAGCGAAGAATTTCCGCCTGCTGCGCCCGTTGATCCCGCTCCAAATTGCGGCGTGCTGAACTGTGAAGTTCCCGCGGATCCGAACTGGCTCGTGTTGCTCGCTCCGGCAAGGGCCGATGCGCTGATCCCGCCCGCGCCGCCACCGGCATTGCTGATATCCACGCCATCGACCAACGTTTGCAGGTCAGGCGGATAATTCTGGCTGCCGACTTCGGTGCGGATTAAATTTTTGTCCGCATCATCCTTGTACCGATCGATCGCGTTTCGCATCTCTCGCAATTCGTTGCGCAGTTCCGTTTCTTTGCGGTGCTGAATGGTGACACGAAACATCGGAATCGCCGCGGTGGAGAGAACCAGCAATATTCCAATCGTCAAAATAAGCTCGAGCAAGGTCAATCCCGCATCTTTGCTTCGGGCCGTGCTCGGGAATGAAGTTGGTTGAAGCAAGGTAAACCGACCTCGACCTTATTGGACTTTCACCGAGGCCTCACCCGTGACCACCTGGATGGGCCGCTGTTGCGAATCCTTCGCATTCACCTGGACAATGGAAAGCTGAGAATTTCCCGCAGCCAGGGCTTTGATCACCACGCCCACAATCGTTCCTGATCCGCTCACTCCCGGCGTGTTGGGCATTCGCGTTGCCGAAATGATCGCCTGGCCGCGCTCCTTATCCACGCGTTCCACAATAGCGATTTCCTGAGTTCCACCGGAAAGGAATCCACCCTGGCGAACGTCTTCCACGGAAATCACCGCAGGATTAAATTGCAGCAGCATCGGAATCGAGTAGAGGTCCTGCACATTCTGCACGGCCACGCCAATCGTTGTCGTCTCTCCTACTTTCAAAGCGGCAGTGCCGGGATCAAATCGCAGCGATGCATTTTGTGCGGCCGAAACGTTTGTAGGAGCGGGAACAGCTGCGGGCGCGGCTTGCGGAATAATCGCGGCCTGCGGCTTAACCACATCAGGCAAGAGCACCGCATCTTCCAGCCGTACTTCGGCATTCGTGTCCGTTCCCGAGGAGATACTTCGCAGATTCTCAGCCGAGATCGAGGGCAATCGCACAATGTGCGGAATCAAGACAATCAGGATTTCGTCTTTCTCGTGATCGACGACATTCCCAGAAAAGAAATTTTTGAAAAAAGGAATTTTTCCCAACCCGGGGATGCCGTTCACCGTATCCGTATCGGTCTGCTCCATCAATCCGCCGAGGACATTGACCTCGCCGTCTTTCAGGCGAATGTCATGCTCGATGCTGCGCTGGCTGATGATCGGTTGGTTGATGCCGCCAATATTTGTCGAGCCCGTTTGCGACGAAACCACCACGTTCACCTTCATGCTGATTTCGTGGTCCGGGTGAATGCGCGGTGTAACATCCACGTTCACGCCGACATCCAGATATTGAAATTGGGTATTCACCAGCGGATTGATGCCGGCTCCGGTCCCTGTTCCTCCAACGCCGATGCCCGCCTGGAAGCTTCCAGTCGCAACCGGAATTCGGTCGCCGATGCGCAGCTTCGCGGTTTGTCCATCCACCACGCGAATTTCAGGATCGTCAAGAATTTGCGTCGATGTATCCGTCATCAGGAATGAAGCGGACGCTCCGGGCACCGTGACGCTGTAGCCGTTCGAGAAAATATGCGGATCGGAAATCAGTTGGCTGATCGTGGCCGCAGGATTTGTAGTGGTGGTGGAAGTCGAGGAACCCGACGTTGTAGTTGTTCCGGGATTCGCAAACGTGGCGGAAATACTGGTCGGCGGCGTAATTCCGATGTTGCGCATGCGGTCGCGCCGCGCTTCCATCACGGCCACTTGAATTACCACTTCGGGCTTGGCCTTATCGATATCGTCAATAATTTTCCCCGCGAGCATCACGCGGTCGGGCGTGTCGCGAATCACAATCGCATTCTGGGCGTTGATCTGCTGCACGCGCCGCAAATCAAGCAACTGCCGGATGCTGGTTACGATTTCCGTGAGTTCCTGGGGAAGAACGGTGTTCTTTAGATAAAAAGTTTTGACGATTTCTACTTCATAATCCTTGCGCTTCTGCGGCTGGTCCGGCGCCACAAAAATAATGTTGGCGGTTTCCGGACGCCAGAATGCCTTGCTCTGCAGCGCTGTGATATTCAGCGCCTGCTCCAGAGTTACATTCGTCAGCTCCACGGCAATACGCCGCGAAGTGAAATCCGGATCGAAAATTACCGTCAGCCCCGCAAGTTTTCCGATGGCATCGAACACCGCTTTGGAATCATTCGTGGCCTTCATGTTAATGGGAGCGCGTGACAACGGCTGAATCTGCGGCGGCCCGGTCATCAACTTCGGTTCTGACGACGATCTTCCGGAGGGAGCATTGTCTTGCGTGATCCCGTTCTTCGCGTTGAGCGCGTCCATCGTGGCTTTTACTTCCTGTTGCGCCACGGCGCTCGAAGGATCGATCATCTGCGCTTTGCGAAACTCGGCCAGCGCCAGCTCCAGGTTGGAATCCTGCCGGAAGCGCCGCCCCTGATCCACATGCCATTGCGCCGCCTCGAAGCGCGCACGGGCTGCCTTCAATTTGAATTCCGTATTATTGGGAGAGGCCTGGAGAGCTTTGTTGTAATAGTCGAGAGCGGTGTCGTAATCCTTTACCGCCTCGGCTTTTGCTCCTGCATTGGTATCCTGGCGGCTTTTCGGGCAACCAAATAGAAGCAGGGCCGTTG
>DATAPT010000063.1:0-5745 GCA_036265065.1 Candidatus Acidiferrales bacterium
CCAGCCCGATACACGCAACAGTTGAGGTGGTCATCGATATTCTCCTGCCTGCTTCCGTACAAGTGACGGCAAGCTTTTACAACTCAGAATATTAAGGTCAAATTGTCGAGAGCAAACCTGCGAGCAGCGCGGCGCGTTCAGGCAGGCAGCGAATCAGAATATATTCGTTCGGGCTGTGCGCGCTTTCGCCCACTGCGCCCAGTCCATCGAGCGTGGGGATCCCCAAGGCGGCCGTAAAATTTCCGTCCGAGCCGCCTCCAACAAAAGCTTCGCCAAGCTCAATGCCCATCTCTTTCGCCAACGTACGCGCTTTGGCGTACAAGGCTGCCGCGATTTTTCGCTCCATGGGCGTGCGATTAAATCCGCCGCGAATTTCGAGCTTTGCGCCACGCAGGATGGGGCGCAGCGCGTGAAATTTGCGCTCAAGCGCGCGCATGTCAGTTGCGCGAGTTGCGCGCACATCGATAACCACTCGCGCGTGCTCTGGAATTACGTTCGTGCGCGTTCCCCCCTCGATCACTCCCGCGTTGACCGTGATTCCGCGACGCGGCTCGTTCCAGCGCGACACGCGCGCAATTTGCAGCGCGATTTCTTCGATGGCATTGATTCCGTCTCCCGGATTAAGTCCCGCATGCGCCGCGCGGCCTCTGGCGATGATTTCAATTTCACCCAGTCCCTTGCGCCCGCTTTTCACCCTGCCATCCAGCCCTAGCGCAGGCTCCAGAACCAGCACGGCATCGCTGCGCCGCGCCTCGCGCTCAATTGCGGCTTGCGAAGAGCCGCTTCCAATCTCCTCGTCACTGGTCCACAAAAAAACGATCCGCTTTTCAGGCATGACGCCAGCTGCGACCAACGCATCGACCGCGAAGAGGGCAATGACCAACCCGCCTTTCATGTCGAAAGCGCCCGGCCCATAGGCGCGCCCTTTCGATATTCGAAACGGCATCCGCGCAAGCGTCCCAGGCTCATAGACCGTATCCATGTGTCCAAGAACAAGGACTTGCCCCTTGGCGCGATTTTCCCGCAGGTTCCATTCCACGCGGATATGGTCGCCGCGCTCACGCTGAGGTAAAATTGTTACTTCAGCGCCACGCCGCCGCCATTCGCGCGCAACAATCTTTCCGAAACGGTCCACAGCAGGTTTTTGCAGACTGGGGGATTCTGCGCACACAAACTCCTCCAGAAGCTGCGTCATCGCAGTTTCGCGGGCCCGTAGCCATTCGATGGGGGATAACTTGCCGGTAGAAGCCTTCATCGCGGTGCTATGCTAACAACGCGTCAGACAAGGGGCAACTTCGTTTGCTGGCTGGCGCATTTCGCATATAATTCTTGTCACCGTCGTCCGGCATTTTTATGTCTATGCGGGCGCATATTGGGGAAATGAAATGATTCTTGACAGTGTGGGTATCCAAAAAATTCTGCCCCATCGCTATCCCTTTCTTCTGGTGGATACCGTTGTTGAAATTGAGCGGCTTAAGCGCATCGTCAGCTTGAAAAACGTGTCCATCAACGAGGGCTTTTTTCAGGGGCATTTCCCGGGCAAACCGGTCATGCCAGGGGTTCTGATTATCGAGGGGATGGCGCAAACCGGTGGGCTGCTGTTGCTTTCGGAGATTGAGGAAAGAGACAAGAAGCTGTTCTATCTGGCTGCAGTGGATGAGGCGCGATTCCGCCGCCCGGTTGTCCCTGGGGACCAATTGCGCATCGAAGTAACTGTGCTGAAATGGAAAGTAAAATTTTGCAAGCTGCAAGCCGTGGCCACTGTGAACGGCGACATCGCCGCCGAGGCAGTTCTACGCTGCATGCTGGTCGATCGCGAGCCTGATCCTGCCGCAAGCAACACCCCTGCCGATACAACGGTCGGTGTGCGCGATGAGTGAGATCGATTCCCGCGCCATCGTTTCCTCGAGCGCGCGTCTGGGACAAAATGTGCGCGTGGGCCCATTTGCCGTGGTGGGCGACGATGTCGAGCTTGGCGATGATTGCGTCCTCGAGCCTCACGCCGTGGTGCGAGGCCCGGCGCGCATCGGCCGCAAAAACGTTTTCGATTCCTTCTGCTCTGTGGGCGGCAATCCGCAGGACCTGAAATTCAGCGGGGAGCACACGGAAGTCGTCATCGGCGATGGCAACCGCTTCCGCGAATTCAGCACGGTGAGCCGCGGCACGACGGGCGGCGGCGGGGTTACGACCATCGGGAACGACAATCTTTTCATGGCCTATTCGCACGTGGCCCACGACTGCATTGTCGGAAGTTCCACCGTTTTCGCAAACGGCGCGACGCTGGCAGGGCATGTGACGGTGGAAGATTACGTAAACGTCGGCGCATTCAGTCCCGTGCACCAGTTTTGCCGCGTGGGACGTTACGCATATATCGGCGCGTGCACTGTAATTACTCAAGACGTGCCACCTTTTTCGCGCGTGGTCACCGAGCGCGAGACAAAATGCTACGGCGTGAACAAGATCGGCTTGGAGCGGCGCGGATTTGACGGCACTCGCCTCGAAGCCATTGAACGCGCCTTTCGCCTGCTGTTGCGTTCCAAGCTCAACACCACGCAGGCCGTGGAACAAATTCGCGCGCAACTGAATGGTTCGGCCGATGTCCGCATACTCGTTGAATTTATCGAATCGGCGCAGCGCGGCCTTCACAAGTGAATTCTTCAAATCCAATTATTTCTACGACTGCGCCACACAATTCCGCCGGATGGGGATTGATTGCCGGGAACGGCCAATTTCCGTTTCTCGTGCTGGAAGCGGCGCGCGAGCAGGGAATTGAAATGGCGGTGATCGCCATTAAGGAAGAAGCTTCGCCCGAACTCGAAAAGGTAGCAAAGCGCCTGCACTGGGTCAGCCTCGGCGAATTGTCGCGCACGCTGGAATTGCTGCACGATGAGGGCGTTACTCATGCCGTGATGGCCGGGCAGGTGAAGCACAATAAAATTTTCAGTTCGATTCGCCCGGACTGGAAGCTGGCGAAACTTCTTTTCTCCTTGCCCTTGAAAAATACCGATTCGCTGATCGGGGCCGTGGCGCGCGTGCTGGAATCGGAAGGCGTGCAGCTGGTGGATTCTACTTCGTTCCTGAAGCCGCTGATCCCCGCTCCGGGCGTGCTTACGCGCCGTGCGCCGGATGAGCGTGAAGGGGCGGACATCGCCTACGGCATGGAAATTGCCAAACACATTGCCGGGCTCGATCTGGGGCAGACTGTCGTAATTCGCGACCGCGCCTGCGTTGCGGTCGAAGCCATGGAAGGGACGGATGAGGCCATTGAGCGCGCCGCCCGTATTGTGGACAGCGGGTCGCTCGTGGTGGTAAAGGTCAGCAAACCGAGGCAGGACATGCGATTCGATGTACCCGTTATAGGGCCCAAAACCGTCGAAGTAATGAAGAGTTGCCGTGTGTCCGCGCTGGGGATGGACGCGGGCCGCACGTTGCTGTTTGACCGTCCGCATGTGATAGAAGCCGCGGACGCTGCCGGTATCGCCATCGAAGCATTTCCGCTCGAAGCGTTCGGGGTAGTGGCTCGCCCATCGAAACAGGGGAAGTCGTGAACTTGGGAATTCAATCAGATCAAAAAGTGCGCGTGGCGGTTGTCGGCGCCGGCGAATTTGGGAAAAATCATGCCCGCGTATATCGCGAGCTTGCCGACGTGGAATTGGTCGGGATCGTGGATGCGCGTGTCGAGCATGGCACAAAAATCGCCGTGGAATTTTCCACCGCTTTCATTCCTGACATCGAATTGCTTGCCGGGCGAGTGGATGCCGTTAGCCTCGCGGTGCCAACCGTGGAGCATGCCCGTGTTGGCTGCCGATTACTCGAACTTGGCATCGACGTTCTGGTCGAAAAGCCGATGGCCGCGTCCCTGGCGGAAGCCGATGCGCTGATCTCCGCAGCTTCGCGGAACGCCCGCATTCTGCAAGTGGGCCATCTCGAGCGCTTCAATCCCGCGATCACAGCGGTGATGCCCGTATTGAATCATCCGCTCTATTTTGAAGTGCACCGCCTCGGCGTGTTCACTCCGCGTAGCCTGGACATTGATGTGGTCTACGACGTAATGATTCATGACCTGGACATTCTGCTCGCGCTGGTCGATGCGCCCGTGGTAGATATCAAAGCCATAGGCATTCCTGTGCTCACAGACAAGGTGGATATCGCGCACGCGCGGCTCGATTTCGCAACCGGCGCAGTGGCCAACGTCACCGCCAGCCGCGTTTCCACCGAGCGCGTGCGCAAGATGAGATTTTTTCAACATCAAGAATATATTTCCGTGGATTTTACGCGTCAGGATGCGCTCCGCGTTCGCGTTGCCGAGCCTGGGCCGCAGCCAAAGTTTGATTTCGCAGCGCTCCCGGCCGAGCGCGAAGAGCCTCTTCGCGCGGAGCTTCGCGCGTTCATGCGCTCCGTGCGCTCGCGCAGTGCGCCCTCTGTGGATGGCGGCGCAGGGCGGCGCGCTTTGGCGCTTGCGGACCAGGTAATGGCAGGCATCCAAGAGCATGCCCGTCGCGTCCAATTGGGAGCCTTTGCTGCCCCGCAGCCAAATCTATGATCCCCAGGATTCTTGTTCCAAAAAATGCCCGGCCCATTTTGTCCGGGCCTGATGACGCGCCCCCGAAGCGATTAAGCTCCGAACTCGACACGCGCACGCTCGTGCCGTCGGATCTGCCGAAATTCGAACTCGATCCGCGCTCTTCGATCCCTTCTTACTTCAAATTGGAAGTTCTTGGCTCCGCCGTTGTCGTTCCACGCGACATGCCGAATACGCCGCTGGACGGCATAAGCAAAATGCCCAGCTATGTGCCGCTGACCATCCTGGATTCGCGTGTGGCAGTTCCCAAGGATGCTCACGCCGCCAAGATTGAGCCTAAACAACTCGTCGCTATTCAGGATTTGCCCGACGTTCTTGAGCCTGACGTACTCACCACCGGAGAAGTAAACCTGCTGGCTCGTCCGGTGGAGGAGCGCACTTCCGCCTGGAACGCGATCGCGCGTTTTTCTTCCATCGCGTTTCACTTCGTATTGATTCTGCTGATTCTGCTGGCGCCGAAAATGTTTCCGGATCGCACGCCCACAAACGTGGAAATTGCGCGCAACGTTACAGACCTATATATGCCGTCAGACCTCAATCGCTTGAACAGGCCGTCACCGCCGCCGCAGCCCAGAGGCCCAGTGATGAAGATCGATCCGCGCCTGCTGCGGCAACTCGCGCCACCGCGCCCCACGCAACAGCCCGCGCCGCAGATGCCCGAGACGCCTAAGGAAAATCTCGCACCCGTCCCGCAAAAGAGCGCGCCCGTTTCGCCCATGTCTCAGCCGCATCCGGCGGAAAGTCCGATCCGCCCGCAGACGCCGCCTCCGGACATGACACCGAGCCTGACATTGCCAAGATTCTCCCCGGGCAAAGCCCTGCAAGACTCCATGCATGAAGCCCTGAAGGGCGGCGGCACGGAAGCCGAAACCTTTGGCGGTCCTACGGGCCGTCCTGCCCAAGGGATAGGCGGTGGTGGCGGGGGAGGGGGTCAGGGCTATCTCGGCGGCGCGGTCGAAATGCTGACCCCGACGGAAGGCGTGGACTTTAACGCTTACATTGCCCGCGTGCTTGCGAGCGTCAAGCGCAACTGGTACTCCGTGATGCCCGAATCCGCGCGCCTTGGCGACCAAGGCAAGGTCGTCCTGCAGTTCCGCATCATGAAGAATGGCGTCGTCCCGGAAGCCGAGCCTGTGATGATGGGAAGCTCCGGCAAAGAGCCC
>DATAPT010000064.1:0-9034 GCA_036265065.1 Candidatus Acidiferrales bacterium
GCCACGACGATCGCAATGACGCCGCCCATCGTTCCTGACGGCCAAGCAGTATGAAACAGCGCCCCAATCAGCGCGACGATAGCAATATAAACGGCCACCACGCCGCCGCTCGCCGCCGTGTACGCAAGCCCGCGCTTGAAGATGATGTCGACATCCATCAAGCGGTAACGAATGATGGCGTAGCCAAAACTCAGAGGGATGAGCACCAGCGATACGGTCGAGAAATTCATCCACGGGCGCGGAACCACTCCGAGGAAGAAAGGCACGATGTAAAGCAGCAGGAATGGAACTATGCCGGCAAGCGCTCCGCCCGTGACCCATTTTAATTGTTGGCGCAGAATCCCCGTGGATGCGCGGCGATAGCTCGTCACAAAAACAAGAGCGGCAAGCAAAAAGTAAATTCCAAGGCATGCCAGATCGAGGCGATCGAGAGTATTTCGCGCCTCCACCGAGGGCATGAAACCCAGATCACGAAGCCCAACAAGAATCCTCACCAGCAGAAGAATTCCCGGCACTCCGTAAATGGCAGCGAGAATCGCGCCACGCCCCTTGGATGCAGGACGTCGCTCTGGAAACACCATTGCAAAATGCAAAAGCAATGCGGGTTGCAGGAGCCGGGCCACAATGGCGGCCCAATAAATTTCCCAGTCGAAAGTGGTCAGCTTGCCCGTGTATTGAAAAGAGTAAAGAACAAAAGAAGCCAGGCAAAAAATGTAAAAGTGGACGGCCCGCGTGGCGTTCCAGCGGCGCGCAAAAATGAAGAGGCCGATGAAAAGGTACAATACGCCCACAACACTCAAATAATTTTCGATCGATGATGGCCGGGCGGTCGGCTCGATGACAAGTTGCACTACGAACTGCTTGCCGCTTCGTTCAATCTGGTAATGGGCAATCGACCACAATCCAATGCGCCATAAACGTTTGGTCACGTCTATCGGGCTGTGAATCGGCACTTCGTTTATGGCCAGAACCTGATCGCCAGTGCGAAGTCCTGCAATTGCCGCCGGGGATTTTGGGGTTACATGCCAGGCAACTACGCCAGACGGATTTCCAATCCATGAGACTCCGTCATCGGGTGCCGTAAATAGCGTTCGCTGTTGAAAATTGATAATGCCGAAGACGATAGCCGCCAGAGTAGCCAGCGCGAGGACTGCCGCTCCCAACCGAACCCGAAGACTATCGTTAAATGGAGCGCTCAACTGTTATTCCCACAGACACCGGATGAATTAGATAGCGAGCAACCGAGCTTCCAAATTATATAGGTTTTCGCAAATTTTCAACTACATGAAAATAAATAGCATGCATACAAATTTGCCATGGTAAGGACACCCAGAACACTTCAATCTATGGTTATTGGAATCTATCTTCCTGTTTCTAATAGCTTTCTGGGGTTAAAATTGGAAACTAACGCCACCCCGGAAGGACCGCAAAATGGGAGCGAGTATCATTCGAGGATCCTGCGAGCTCACGCCGACATACCCCTGTGCCAAAAGGTTGCTGAAATCAGCAAGCGCTTCCCAGCGGCCGTTCAAGCCGGGCAACTGCTGACGGATCGAAACATGCAGATTCGGATCCATTTGGTATGCCGCCTCGCCGAATTGGTCCATGCGAGACAATTCAACGCCAGAAACCCATTTATAGCTTGCGGAAAACTGGGTCCCCGATCGCGGAATTTTGCCGGTAATCCGCCCCGCAACACTGTGATGATTGCTGGTCGTAAACGCATTTCGCATATTGGAAGGCGAGAGATTCGAGCCATTTCCGGGTGAAAGGGCTCCGGCCCAGGAATAAATTGTGGCCACTTCCCAGTCGTTGGAAATCTTCCGCCGGAACGCCGCGCGAGTGCCCCAGGAACTGGAATTGCCGCCATCGTAGAGAAAAGCACTCGAAAATTCGTCCTGAACAAATTCAGGGCTGACGGTTGCTCCTGTCCCAAAGATAGCCTGATCCCGGGACGAGTCATGAAAAGCTGCTACTTCAATCGTGGATTGCTTGCCCACCTGCCGCTTGGCAGACAATTCCTGATGCCAGCCAGCCTCCAGAACAGGCTTCCCGTCGTGAAAAAGAACCGGCGGCAGGCTGTTGAGTTCATCAATCGCCGATTCCAGCGTGCCGGTACGTCCCCACTGTTCTGAAGGAGGGTTCGCAGCAACGATTAATGAAAGGGTTAAATTCGTTGAAACGGCGGCATTTAATTGCGCGTGAGGACGAAGAGAAGAGGTCGCCGAAATGATTCCGGCTCGCAGATACTCCGCACCGGCCTTCAGCAGCAGGCGGTCACTCAATTCGATCTGCTCAGTATGATCGATCCGCATGCCTTGAAATTCCATGCCTTCAGCGCCAATTTTCGATCGGCGCCAAATGAATATGGTTTCCGGTCCGTTCCCCGCACTTAGGGGAAGCCAAACGCCGGCGAAGGAACTGGCAGGTCCCTTGTCATAACTCATCTGGCCCGCAATCAGCATTCGACCGAATTTCCCTATCTGCTGATCGTAGGAAACGGCGGTTGCGGGAGCATTCGGGAAGTTGGAAGCAGAACCGGCCCGCATAGCGCCATTTCCGACCTGCACCAGTGCGCGTGGCCGCTGAACGGTGGGAAGATCCTCGCCTATCGCGTTGGAGGCGGTTTGCGTTGTTCCGGTATCGTCCCATTGCAAGATTGTTCGTGTAGCCGCTGAAGATCGCAGCACCCATTTCCAGTCATCCTGTTCGGAGGACGCATCCGGCTTTCGGCGCAGGGTATCGAGCGAGGAAAACAGTGTGTCCACTTGAACGCGCAGAAGGGTCGTCAGATTCGACATGACCGCAACATGATGCTCCATTGCGGGGAGAAATCCCGCTACGGATACTCGCACATCATAAATTCCAGGTTTCAGATGATCGGTGATAAACGCGCCATGCTGATTGGAGAGGATTTGCGCAACAATTCGGCCGCCGTCTTCGGAGATCAGCCAGACACTCGCGCCCATCTGTGGCGTTCCTGAAGAATCCAAAACCACGCCCGAAATTGTTCCAAACCCCGGCTTCGCCGCTGTGGAAGCAGCTATCGTTAGCGTAGCTACCATGACCCAGCCCAGAGTTCGAAACATCGACTTCATGGGAACGGGTTACCTTCCTGTGGCTCCGTTTGTAGCCACCTTCGCCAACATCGCGGGAGGAGTTACGGTGAATTCCGCTGTGCGTGTAACCGTCTGATTGGCCACCTGATCGGTCGCCTGAATCTCGAGTTTGTACTTGCCCGGGGCCAGCGTTTTGGGCGCAATCGTTTGCTGAATTGTGACCTGTTCACCATTCTGCTCGATCTGTTCGCCCGTCTTGACTTCGTGCGAAATTACCTGTGCGCCCTGGGTAATTTTGAAATCCAGGGACACGTTGTTCTTGTGCGTCTTGTCATCCACCTTCAAATTGTAAAACTGCACGTAAATATCCAGGGCCTGGTCAGTATGAAATTCCGCATCCAACTTGGGGCGGACTTTGGTGGAGCCCAGTACAAATTGGCCTACACCCACATCCTTGGATGAAACTGGCTCCATCTGGTCGGCAAGAATCAGTGAACTCGCTTCCAGTTTGTCATCCGGAATGGGAGAAACTGCGAGGCGCGTGTTGATCACGCCTACGTTTCCACTATTCACATCCTTGATCACCAGATCCATCTTGTACAAACCTGGGCGCAAAGGTATAGCCTTCTGATAAATCGAAAATCCCTTTAGTGAAGGCTCGAGCAAGGAATCCGGAAAATCACGCTGGATCACATCTTCGAAAGTTTGAATCACACGCCCCGTCATCGAACTGATGCGCCCAAACAAATTGAGCGAAGCGGACTGCACGCCGTCATGGTCCCGGAACGTCATTTGTTTATTCTGGATTTGCACGGTGACGGGAACAAGAATCGTGTCGCCTGTGATTCGCATGAAATCAAAACGGTAGTCGAAAGTAATTTGATTGCGCAGAATGCGTGAACTGACTATCTCTTGGAGGTCTTTAAATTTAACCGGAGGAGGAGCTTGCACCTTTGCGAATTGTTCCAGGCGGCTGAATTCATTCTGGCTTTCAAGTCCGCCACCGCCATTAATTTGGGCGGATCCTAAAGGCGCCGTCGAGCCGTTGGACTGGGTAAATCGTTGAGCTTGCGTGGACAATCCCATGGATTCCAGCAAGCTAGGCCCGCCGCCGGGAACATGGGCCATGGCATCTTTTTCTCCCGGGTCCATCGTAATGCGATATTCGCCTGTGCCTGTGGGGTCTACAAACTCAATCGTTATGTTCTGCCCGATTCCTTCCATGTAGTGATAATTCCAGTCGTCGAATCCGTAGACGGTGGTCTGACCGCCACCCTCGCTCATCGGGCGGTCATACGTGCTGCCAGCCGAGTGGGACTCGATGCTGTCAGGAGGCCCCCACATGATATAAATTCTGCCGCGGTCAGTCCTCCAGCCGGGAATTCCTGAAGAGAAGCGCTCATTAGTGTAGGCAATGCGGCGGTAATGCTCTTCCTTGAATTCATTTTCAACAGTATCGGGCGTTGGGTCGCGTCTCTGCCAGAACCCTTCGATGAACTGCTCTCTCTCTTCGTTCGTCTGCAATTGCAGGAAGGCGGAGCGTTCTTCGTCCGTAATGATATAAGGGACTTCCTCTTCCAGCCATTTTTTGTAGGGAGTGGCAAGTTCCTTCTCGAGTTTTTTCAGGTTCTTCTTGCCGTCATTCTTTTTCTTTCCTGTGTCCTGTTGTTTGTCAGCTTGCTTGTCAGAGGAAGGGGCGCTCTGATCTTTATCCTGCGCATGGAGACGCGGGCTGAATGGCAAAAGCAATGCTCCGCCAATCAACAAGATAACGGACATGCGTTCCAAGCGAATCATAGATAAGTACCTCACCCCTGATATCGGAAGTTAAATTCTATCCCTAGCATTTGCAACCGTCAATCAAGGAATCTCCGCAACCGACTCAGCACCCGATTGATGTTTTTCACCCCGCGAGTACAGCCAATAAAGGCTGACGGATACTAAGAACTGCAGGAAGGCTGGCGGGTTGCCCCGAGATTTCCACAGATTAGGCTTATTAGCCTAATCCAGGCAAAATTCATAACATAGGTCGGATTCAACGCACGACGAATCTTCATCCGACTGAAGTATGAACGAGGTCTAATGTCAATTCGAGGAGTCGATCTGGGCAAACTTCTTTCCTACGCATCAAATTAACTGTAAAATTGAATGTTGAATGATAGTCAATTTCCCAATCAGGAGATTACAGTCTTAATTCACCAATTCACTGCGGGATTCTCTCTTACAGGCAATGTCCAATAAAGGTTGAAAGTATTCGCTCCATACAACGTAAGAAGAAGACAGGAAAGGATTCTCGAACCGCGCAAGTTGCGCCTGATACCAATGAACACTTGGAAAAAAATCGGGATTGGAGTAGGGGTGGCCGCCGTTTTGGGCGGAGGAATCTGGATTGCGATCTGGCAGATCAACAAGGGCGTGGTTACGGTGCAAACCGCCCCAGCCCTGCGTCAGGATTTAAACTCGATTGTCACGGCTTCGGGAGAAGTTAAGCCGCTGACGTACACCAACGTTCTGGGCGAGGGCATCGGAAAAATTACTGAAATTGCAGTGAAAGAAGGCGACCACGTCAAGAAGGGCGACGTGTTGTTACGATTGGAAAGTGTGCAGCCCGCTGCTGACGTTGACGCGCAGCGCGCCAGTATCGCCTCCGCCGAAGCAGGAATAAAATCCGCGGAGGCCAACGACGTCTCCTCGCAGGCGGACATTAAATCTCGCGCAGCGGATCTGGAGCATGCGAAGCTGGACTGGGAACGCGGGCAGCTTCTGTTTAAGGACGGCCTCATTCCGAAGCAGGATTACGATACTCGAAAGGCAACCTATGATGGCGCCGTCGCGGCACTGGCTTCCGCGCAAGCTCGCGCCGAACAGGCTCGCGCGCAAATGAACCAGGCGCGTTCAGGATTAACCCAAAATCAGGCCATGCTCGGCCGCTTGAGCGACATCCTGCACAAGACCACGTACACAGCCCCTATCAACGGGGTGGTAACGTACATAGCGGTGCGCGTGGGCGAAAATGTGGTGCCGGGCATTCAGAACGCCACGGGAAGTTATTTGATGACGATTTCGGATATGTCGGTTGTTACGTCCGAAGTCATGGTGGATGAAACCGACATCGTAAGCGTGAGGCTTGGAGAAGACGCGGAAGTCACGATCGATGCGATTCCAGGAAACTTTTTCAAAGGGAAAGTCACCGAAGTTGGCACGCAAGCCGTCCTGCGCAGCTCGGGACTCGCTTCGACGCAATCCACGACCGGCAATCAAGAAGCCAAGGATTTTAAAGTTGTGGTGACTTTGCAAAATCCGCCTGGCGGTTTGCGCCCCGGCCTTTCCTCAACCGCAAAAATCACCACCGCGCAAAAGAAAAATGTGATGACTATTCCCATTCAGGCGCTGGCGGAACGCACTAAAAAAGATCTGGATGAAGCGGCCAGGGAAAATGGCCAAACTTCCGTTACCTTGGCGGCGGACCGGCCTGTGCCCGGAAGCGGGTCCGAGGGCCAAGGCTCGACTTCCGTGCTGGATAAAAATCCAGAGATTCAGGGCGTGTTTGTGGTTCGCGACAAGCGCGCTCAATTTGTGCCGGTATCGACGGGAATTACGGGAATCACCGATATTGAAATTACCAGTGGCCTGCAAGAGGGCGATCAAATTATCACGGGAAGCTACAAAACATTGCGCACCCTGAAACCCGACGCGCGGGTGAAAGTCGATAACTCCACGCCCAAAGCGATGGAAGAAAACTAAATGAAAATTTGTGCCGGATTGAGGAACTGAGGAATGGCCGAGCGAGCCGTCTCCACGGAAACATTTCGTCAGGACCTTGTCGATCGGGGTGTAGCCATCCTGACCGAAGGGCTATGGAAAACCTACGAGATGGGCGGTGAGAAACTGCATGCGTTGCGCGGGGTGGACCTCACCATCAAGCGAGGCGAATACGTCGCTATTATGGGGCCCTCGGGGTCGGGCAAATCCACGCTCATGAATTTGATTGGATGCCTCGACACTCCAACGTCCGGCAAATACTGGCTGGCTGGACGGCTTGTGAGCCTGCTCGATGATGATGAGCTAGCCGCGATCCGCAACAAGGAAATTGGATTCGTCTTTCAAACATTTAATTTGTTGCCGCGCGCCACCGCTCTTCACAACGTGGAACTGCCCATGATTTACAACGGGACTCCGGCGGAAGAACGCATCGCGCGTGCAAAACGCGCGCTGGAAGCCGTGGATTTGGGCGAGAGAATGTTTCATAAGCCGAATGAACTCTCCGGCGGGCAGCGCCAACGCGTGGCCGTGGCGCGCGCGCTGGTGAATTCGCCGTCCATCGTGCTGGCCGACGAGCCGACCGGAAACCTCGACACCAAAACGGGCGATGAAATCATGGCGCTGTTCGGGCGACTGCACGCAGAAGGCAACACCATTATTCTGGTGACTCATGAAAACGACATTGCGCAGCGCGCCAACCGCATCATTCACGTTCGCGACGGCAAAGTGGAAACCGATGAACTCGTGGCCCACTAGGCCGCGCAACTTATGAAGAGACCCTTTCCTGAAACTCTCCCTTAAGAAGGATGTTCCATAGTGCGCTCAAGAATTTCCGTTTTTGTTTCCATCGTCCAGGTAATTTTGCTGCTGACGCATCTGTTTTTGTACGAGACATGGATTTATTTCCATGGCCCTTCGGATCCGTCCCAGGCGTTTGCATTGAAAATGGCGCTATCGATATTGTCGGTGAGCTTCGTGCCGGCTTCCCTGCTTGCTCAGAAATATTCGAATTCCCTGGTGCGGGCCATTTACACAATCTCCGCGATTTGGCTGGGCCTGGTGAATTTCTTTTTTCTTGCCGCAGGCGCCATTTGGCTTATTTATGGCATTCCGCTTTTGTTTGGAATTCACCTGGATAAACGGGATCTGGCATGTGCAAGTTTTGTTGCTGGGCTTCTCGCGGGAATTCTGGCTCTTTTGAATGCGGCATGGCCGCGGGTCGTGCGCGTTACGATCAAGTTGCCGAATCTACCTGCCTCATGGCGCGGTCGAACCGCGGCGCTTGTGAGCGACCTGCATCTCGGCCACGTGCGCAATACCGGTTTTCTTCGCCGCATCGTTCAAAAACTTGCGAGACTGCAGCCTGATGTTCTATTTATTCCCGGCGACATGTTTGACGGGACGGCTGTGGACTTCGGCAAACTGTCCAAAATATGGAACGGTTTTTCCGCGCCGCTCGGCTCTTATTTCATTGCGGGCAATCACGAACAGTTTTCGAGTTATGAAAAATATTTCGGCCCTGTCGCGGCTTCCGGAATCCGCATCGTCCAAAATGAAAAAATCCTTCTCGACGGATTGCAACTCGTCGGCGTTCATTATGTGGATTCAAAAAATATGGAAAGATTTCGGTCGATCCTCGCCAAGTCGGAACTGGACCCGGACGTGGCCAGCATTTTGCTGGTTCACGATCCGAATTTGCTGCCCATTGCCGTGGAGGCAGGAATTTCCCTGCAATTATCTGGTCACACGCATCGAGGACAATTTTTTCCGTTCACTAAAATTGTCTCTCGCATTTACGGCATTTACGCATACGGATTGCATCGCTTCGATACCCTGCAAGTTTATACTTCCTGCGGCGTTGGCACGTGGGGACCGCCAATGAGGCTGGGCTCCAATCCAGAAATTGTCATGATTCGATTTGAGTAGTGGGTTGTCGTTCAGGGTTTAGCCTTTTGCAAGCAAAGGCGCTGCGGAACAGCCTACTGGCAACCAATTCAGCGCCGAACAAAGTGTTTCATTACGGCACACAAATTCCTCCAATAAGTGGTCAATGATTAAAGTTCAGAAGACCTCTGCCGATGATAATTCATGAACGACCCAAACTCAGCGGCTCCGTGGGCCTGAAAAAAGAACGCTCCCACCGCGGAGGTAAAACAATGCCGGTTGAAAGCATAACGAATCTCATTCAAAATCTTTCGGACCAACTATTAGGG
>DATAPT010000065.1:0-4849 GCA_036265065.1 Candidatus Acidiferrales bacterium
GCCATGGTGCGCGATTTTACCAAGTGGGACGATCTTCCCATTTCCCTGGAACATTTTGGCGAATCGGCGGTTCGCGCTTATAAAATCGCGATGACGCCTCCAACCCTGCCCGTCGTGATCGTTGCGGATGGCGAACTGCAAGAGAACGCGATTCCCTCCGACGCGAAAATTCGCATTCCCAAACTGACAAATGAGATGCCGCCTGTTGGCGATTCAGGCTCCGTGAATGAGGCCGCGCGTCTACTGGTTGCCGCCGAGAATCCTGTGATCATTGCGGACCGCACGGCGCGAACTCCCGCCGGGCTTGCATGCCTCGTCGATCTCGCGGAATCGTTGCAGTGCGCGGTGGTCGACCAGGCCGGCCGCATGAACTTTCCCACACGCCATCCGCTGAACCAATCCGACAGGGCGCGCAACGTCATTTCCGATGCCGACGTAATTCTCGGATTGGACGTTGCCGATTTGTATGGCATCACGCACAGCTATCGCGATCAGATCGAGCGAACTTCAAAGCCTGGAACCAAGCCAACCGCGAAAATCATCACGATCAGCTCGGATGACCTTTTCATTAAAGCGAACTATCAGGACTTCCAACGCTATAACGAAGCGGATATCGCCATGGCCGCCGATTCGCAAGCGACATTGCCTTCGCTGACCGAAGCGGTGAAGCGCCTGACCACCGATGACCGCAAGCGCGCATTTCAAGACCGCGGCGTGCGCCTGAAAGCCTCGCACCAGCAGGCGCTTGAGCGTTCACGTGACGCCGCGGCTTTTGCCTGGGACGCCAGCCCCATCAGTACGGCGCGCATGTGCATGGAGCTTTGGGGACAGATTCAGGACGAAGACTGGTCGCTCGTGGGCGCTACTACTTTCGTCAGCAAGTGGCCGCAACGCCTGTGGAATTTTGACAAGCATTATCAATACATCGGCGGAGCGGGTGGCTACGGCATAGGCTACAACGCGCCGGCGGCAACTGGAGCGGCGCTAGCGAATCGCAAACACGGCCGGCTGACGGTAAATATACAGTGCGACGGCGATCTGATGTTTGCTCCCGGAATTCTATGGACCGCCGCGCATCACAAAATTCCCGTGCTGCACATCATGCATAACAATCGCGCCTACCATCAGGAAGTGATGCAAGTGCAAATCATGGCGGACCGCCACAGCCGCGGCATCGCCAATTGCGGAACCGGCACCACCATCACGGGCCCGGATATTTCGTACGCCAAGCTTGCCGAAAGCATGGGCATGTACGGCGAAGGCCCGATCTCGGATCCGAAGGATCTAGGCCCGGCAATCAAACGCGCGATCGAAGTCGTGAAGCGCGGCGAACCGGCCCTGGTGGATGTGGTCACGCAACCTCGATAAATAAAAAATGATTATTTCCAAAAGGAGATTTGCGTGATGAAACGGTGCCCGGGAATTTTTCTTTTTGTCCTTGCCGCAATGCTGATCGCAATTCCGGAGGCGCGCGCTCAACAAGCCGCCGATGCATCCCCAGCGGGCAACACGCAGAACGGGAAGAAGCTGTTTAATATGGTGGGATGTTACGAGTGCCACGGGCGGCAAGGGCAGGGAGCTGCACAGACGGGCGCGGTGCGCATCGGGCCTCCCTTATTATCTTTCGATAGCTTCCTGGGTATGGTTCGCAAGCCCTTAAACAACATGCCCCCTTATTCCGCCAAAGCGATTTCGGATCAGGATTTGGCCGATATTTATGCTTACCTGAAATCCATTCCCATGCCCCCGAAGGGCAAGGACATTCCTCTGCTTAATAAATAAGGACGCAAAGCATTGTTTCAGTTCTTTGCTAATCTGATCGCGCACGCAAATAGAACGCGGGGATTCAATTATGTTCAAAAAATTGCTCCGAACCAGGAATGACGGTGTGCTTACGCTGATTCGTGTCGTAGCCGGCGGCGTGATGCTCCCGCACGGAATGCAAAAAATGTTCGGATGGTTCGGTGGCGCTGGATTCATGGGCACGATCCACGGCTTTGGGCAAAGAGGATTTCCAGCTCCGCTGGTATTTCTCGTCATCATGGCGGAATTTTTTGGCTCCATAGGATTGATCATCGGCTTTCTCAGCCGGATTGCGGCTTTCAGCATTGCTGTCGACATGACAGTTGCCGCCATCACCGTGACCAGCAAGTTCGGCATGTTCATCAACTGGGCCGGAAAGCAAAAAGGCGAGGGAATGGAGTACCAACTTTTGATGATTGCCATGATGCTGGCCATCGTGATTGCCGGCGGCGGCGCATTTTCGGTGGACCGCGCACTAGCCGGAGGGAGCGGCAGAAATTAATATCTGCGGTGTCCCCATTCGTTAAATAAGAAATTGCAACAAACGAACGCCAGGTTCGCAGTCTAGATGGCAGGAAAGAAGTCGAAAGCTTCTCAAGCGTGTCCTACCGAAATGAACACCCACTCCGGCAACCCCAGATACCAATTTAATTCGATATGGAATCTTGGTGGGTTGACTCCCTGGGAACTGGCCAGGTGTGTTTTCCATGACGCGATGGAAGACAATCTGGCTGAGCGCGCTTCCGGCCTGGCTTTCGATCTGGTGCTGGCCTTCTTTCCCCAATTTGTTTTCCTGCTGGCGATCTTCGGCTTGTTTGCATCTCGATCGATAGAGTTACGCATCGATTTGCTGAGTTATTTCGCCGATTTTCTTCCTCCCATGGCATTTCAGCTATTAAGCATTACCATCGACGAACTAGCCGCAAACGCGAGCAAAGGAAAACTGACGATCGGAATTCTGAGCGTTTTGTGGTTCGCATCCGGAGGAGTTTTTTCGATGATTTCTGGCCTGCATTGGGCCTATCACGTTAAGGATAACCGCTCGTGGCTGAAGGTCAGAGTCGTCGCGATCGGCATGACGCTGGTGATCGCTATCTTAATTTTTTCGGCTTTATCCCTCGTGCTTTTGGGCGGATTTTTAATCAATTTGGCCGCCAGCTAGCTTCATCTGGATGCGCTCATGATCGCGATATGGAAGATTCTGCAATGGCCGATCGCCTGGTTATTCGTCGTGTTCTCTTACGCGTTGATTTATTCCTACGGCCCAAACGCGCGCTGCAGGCGTTGGTATTGGATTACGCCTGGCTCCGCGTTTGGCGCGCTATTGTGGCTTGCTGCTTCCGTTGGCTTTCGCATTTATCTGAATTTTTATAATACTTACACTGCTATTTATGGTTCCGTTGGCGCCATGGTGATTCTCATCGTATGGCTGTATGTCGCCGGGTTGACATTCCTGGTGGGAGGCGAAATCAATTCCAACATAGAGCTTGCCAATGACGAGTCTCGACGAAAATTGGATTCGACGATTTCTGAAGAAAGATAAATGGAAATAGCAGTAAAAAATGCCAATTATGATTGGCCATGGTCACGGCTCGCTCGCAGGAAGCGAGCCATCCGGGCCAGCTTTTTCAACCCATCTAAAAAGCAATAAAATGAATTGCCCGCAGAGGAACTTCCAATGAGCGTTTGGCGAAAATGGAAGAAACGCCCGCAGACGGTTTTGCTGCGCAAAGCGCTTTTTCAGGTGCATCTTTGGACGGGAATCGGCTTGGGCCTTTACGTTTTGCTCATGAGCTTAACCGGCTCCGCGGTGGTTTTTCGGCGGGAGCTCACTCGTACTTTGGCGCTGGAGCCGCGCGTTGCTGTTGGACCCGCAGCGCGCATGGATGAGGATGCGCTCAAGCGAATTGCCAAGCAGGCATACCCTCATTACGAAGTGACGCGCGTTTCGCTGCGAAAAAATCCAGATCAGGCCGCCGAAATTTGGCTGGAGCGACCGAACAAGAAACTGCAGCGGCTCTTCAATCCCTACACGGGCGCCGACCTCGGCAATTCCTTGCGTTGGGGATTTCGATTTGTCCTCTGGCTGGTCGACCTGCACGACAATCTTTTGGCGGGGACGACTGGCCGCCTGTTGAATGCAGCGGGCGGAATTTTCACCGCGCTTCTTGCTTTGACGGGCGCTGTAATTTGGTGGCCTGGAACGGAAGCATGGCGCCGATCTCTTAGTTTCCGGTGGAAAGGGAATCCGAAGGGAGTGAACTGGTGGCTCCACAGCGCGCTCGGATTCTGGAGTTTTCTTTTCTTTTTTCTGTGGGCGCTTTCTGGAATTTATCTCTCCATTCCAAATGTTTTCAACTCCGCCGTCGATTACATCGAGCCGTTAACCGTTGGCAGCAGGAATCTTCGTTTCGGTGACCAGGTGCTGTTTTGGATGGCACAGCTGCATTTCGGCAGGTTTGCGGGGATCGGAACAAAAATGATTTGGACAGCGGTTGGCCTCACTCCTTCGGTTCTATTTATTACCGGATCGCTGATGTGGTGGAAGCGCGTTGTAAACCCCTGGCGAATCAAAAAACAGGTGATGGCGGCCAGAATGAAAACTTTCAGTCCAGTCCAATCGAAAAACTCGGTCCAAGCGCGAGATTAGTGGGCAAGGTTTAATGAATTATAGGAAGAAGTCTCCCGCTTTTCTCAGTGCCCTCTGTGTTAAAAGCTTTTGAATTTCTACGCGGGAAGAAAACAGCAAAATCTTCAACACAGAGAACGCAGAGGAAAAAAAAGAGAAGAGCGGAGACTTACGGTTTTCACGATTCACGAATCACCAGTCACGAATCACGTTTCCTACCGCAACTGCACTAGCGATTCCGGTGACGAAGGCGGCGTGGCCACGGGCTTCAGCGTTTGCGGTCCGCGCCAATTGTCCACCACGGCAATTTGCTGCACGCAGGAAACGGTGCAAAGCGGCGCGCAATGTTTTTTCGTGAAATATTCGCGGCGCAAATCTTCAACCGAATATTTTTCCAATGGAATGCCCGGATAGCCG
>DATAPT010000066.1:0-1766 GCA_036265065.1 Candidatus Acidiferrales bacterium
GCCCACGATCCTGGATGTGCCGGTGAATATGCAGTGGGCTGCGCTGGACATTCCGGATCCCGAGACGCCCGTCGGCGCCCGCGGTATCGGCGAGCCGCCCGTTGGCGGCGGTTGCGCAGCGATACTGAATGCATTGTCCGACGCGCTCGGCGATGAAATTTTCCGCCGCGCGCCGGTAACTGCCGACGTGATCCTGACTTCGCTCGAAGCGGGCAGGCCCATGCAGGACCCGCTGCGCTCCAATATTTAGTTTTTGCTTTAGGTTGTTGAAATTTTTGTTAGGCCATGACCGGAAATGCTTGACCGTAACAATTGAGGAGAACGGAAAATGGCTGTCATTCGTGACGTAATACCAGCGTTCGAACTCTTCCAGCCCACCTCCGTCGATGACGCACTGTCTTTGCAATCGCGCTACGGAGCAAAAGCGTGGGTGCTGGCCGGCGGTCTCGATAGCTTTGACTGGTTCAAGGACCGCATAAAGCGCCCTGAAGTGGTGATCGATCTGAGCCAGGTGAGGGAATTGCGCGGCGTTCGAACAGCCGGCGACGGCCTTGAGATCGGCGCGATGACCACGCTCACGGAAGTTGTGCGCCATCCTGTGGTTCTTGAAAAGTTCAGCATTCTTCCACATGCGGCCGAGTCGGCTGCGTCTCCGCAGATTCGCAATCAGGGCACCATCGGCGGCAACGTTTCGCAGGATGCCCGTTGCTGGTACTACAGAGGCGGCTGGCCGTGCTATCGCGCCGGGGGCAATATTTGCTACGCGGATACGCCAACGGGCCTGAATCGCGAGCATGCCATCCTGGACGCGGACCGCTGTGTGGCCGTGAATCCCTCGGACACGGCGCCCGCGTTGATCGCGCTTGACGCCAAAATGGTGCTTCGAACTCCCAAGGGCGAGAAAGTCGTAGACGCCGAAAATTATTTCATCGGTCCCTCCATCGACATCACTAAAATGACGATTCTGAAACCCGGCGACTTGCTGACTTCCATTCGAATTCCGGGCACTTGGGCGGGAGCGCAATTTTATTTCGAAAAAGTTCGCGACCGCAACGTCTGGGATTTTCCCCTCGTGAACGTAGCCTCGGCCATGACCATGTCCGGCAATACCATTCAGCGCATTCGCATCGCGGTGAACGGCGTGGCTGCGCATCCAGTGCGCTTGACCGCCGTGGAAGCCGCCGTAACAGGGAAGCAGCGCAGCGAAGAGACCGCCGATATGGCCGGGCAGCTCGCCATTCAGGGAGCGGAGCCGTTGCAATACAACGGCTTCAAAGTGCCCTTGCTCCGAAATCTTGTGAAGCGCGCCATTCGCGGCGCGGCCGCATAGGAGGAATTTTGAATCTCATTCAATGGGCGACAAGTCCGTGGGGCGAGCAAGTTCCGTCCCACATTTCGTGGACGCTTTTATATGTTTCGGCCATCGCGGGCGTTTTGTTCCTGATTGTTCACGCGATTTATGTGGCCGCTACTGGAAAGTCCGCCGCCGCGCACGCGGAAACGTCTTCTGCCGCTCCGGCGGTAAACATGGCGCAGATTCCGGAGCGCGTGGCCCGGCATTCCTTTGGCGCGCGCGCGTTTCACGGAATCATGGCGCTGTCTATGCTTGCTTTGCTGTTCACTGCGTTTCTGCCCAAGGTCGGCGTGCAGTTCGCGTGGGTCAAGTGGCACTGGATCGCGGGAATCGTGCTGACGATTTCTGTGATCTACCACATCATTCACGCTTCCTTCGTGCTGGACTTCTGGTCAATCTGGCCGGACGCGAC
>DATAPT010000067.1:0-4523 GCA_036265065.1 Candidatus Acidiferrales bacterium
CGCGCTGCACGTGATTGAAAAATTCCGCAGGCTGAGCCATGATAAACTGGAGCTAAACGTCACGATCGACGACCCTAAGGCTTACACGAAAACCTTCTCTGCCTCCAAACTTTACAATTTCTCCCCTGGTCCGATGGGAGAGACGCTGTGCGCCTATTCCGAAATGAAGGAGTTTCAGGAAAATGTTGTGGATAAGACGCAAACGCCTCCAAGCAAGTAGCATTTTTTGCGCGATCCGGCGGAAATAGAGGCGCGGCCCTTTAATCTTAATTTCCCGCCTATATATGGTATTGCTGTTCTCGCGCGGCAATGTCGCTAACGCTCGCATCCGGTTTACAATACTCCTATGCAACGCAAAATCTTTTGGAGTTTGTTTAGCGCGCTCGGCATTATTGCAGATCTCGCATTGCCATTTTGGTGGGCGCTGGGTGCGACGATTCCGCTTGCCTGGGTAAGCTGGTGGGTAGCGTATAAGAGCGAGTGGTTTTAGTGGCATAGGCTTCAGCCTGTGCGGTTTTAACTTTTGCAAGGACTAAAACCGCACAGGCTGAAGCCTATGCTACTTAACCCTCCTAAATTTTGCGCAGGACTTGGGTTCACGCTACACTGAACGCGGGAGAAAACTTAGTCATTTGCCTCCGATCATCGCTGCACAAGGACTTTCCAAAAGATACGGCGTCGAGCCACTCTTTCAGGACATTTCATTCACGGTTTCTGAGGGCGAACGAATTGGCCTGATTGGGCCCAACGGTTCGGGCAAATCGACCCTGCTGGCCATTTTGCAGGGCCGAGTAGTGCCCGATACAGGGGACGTGGCGATCCGCAAGCGCGTGCGTCTATGTTCGGTCGCGCAAAATTCCGAATTCCCGGAAGGGGCGACGATTCGCTCGGTGATCGCGAACGCACTGGACGAGGCAGAAGTGCCGGAGAAGGATCGCGCCGCGCGCATTGCTGAGCCGCTGGGGCGCGCGGGCTTCACCGATATGGACGCGCTCACGTCATCGCTGTCCGGCGGGTGGCGCAAAAGGCTGGCGATCGTCGAAGGGCTCGTGCAGGCGCCTGACGTTCTGCTGCTGGACGAACCGACGAACCACTTGGATTTGGCAGGGATTCAGTGGCTCGAAACACTTTTGCAAAACGCGTCGTTCGCATGTGTGGTGGTCAGCCATGACCGCTATTTTCTGGAAAACATAGCCACGGCGGTCGTTGAGCTCGCGCGCTCGTACGAAAACGGATATCTGCGCGTAAACGGGAATTACAGCACGTTTCTGGAAGCGAAGGAGATTTACCTGCACGCGCAGCGCAAGCGGCAGGAAGCGCTGGAAAACCTGGTGCATACGGAAATTGAGTGGCTGCGACGCGGACCTAAGGCCAGGACCACGAAATCGAAGGCGCGAATCGATACGGCTCATGAGTTGATCGGTGAACTTTCGGATCTCAATGCCCGCACGAAGACGACCTCGGCCAAAATCGATTTTTCGGCGACCGACCGGAAAACGAAGCGGTTAATTGCTCTGGACGACGTCACCTACGAAATTGGCGGACGCACATTATTTGCGGGTATTCATTTCACCGTCACTTCGGGAATGCGAGTGGGCCTTGTTGGCCCGAATGGGAGCGGCAAGACCACACTGCTGCGGTTGCTGCGCGGCGACATTGAAACGACACGCGGAGAAGTTCGCCGAGCCGATGCGCTGCGCATTGTTTATTTTGACCAGAACCGCGAACTTGATCCCGACATCAGCCTGCGGCGAGCGCTTGCGCCGGATAGCGATTCCGTGATTTATCAGGATCGCGTGATTCACGTGGCGGCCTGGGCTACAAAATTTCTGTTCGATCCGGAGCACCTGAGCCAGCCGGTGGGAAAACTTTCCGGAGGCGAACGGGCCCGCGTTCTGATCGCGCAACTCATGCTGCAAGCGGCGGACGTTCTGCTGCTCGATGAGCCGACCAACGATCTGGATATTCCCACGCTGGAAATTCTGGAAGAGAGTTTGCTGGAATACCGCGGCGCCCTTGTTTTGGTGACGCATGATCGGTACATGCTCGATCGCGTCTCGACCATTGTGCTGGGCCTGGATGGGCTGGGGGGCGCCGAGCGTTTTGCCGATTATTCCCAATGGGAGATCTGGCAGCGCGCGCAACAGAAGGGAACGACGAATCTATCGACAGGAACGAAGCGCGGGACGGGGCAGGGAGAAGCGCAGCCGGCAAGCGCGAAGAAAAAACTTTCTTATCATGAAGTTCGCGAGCTTGAGACGATTGAAGAGCGCATCGCCGAAGCGGACAAAAATCTGGAAGCGAAGCACGTGGCGCTGGAAGATCCATCGGTCACAAGCGATCCTGCGCAGCTGAAGACCGCATGCTTGGAAATGGAAGAGGCTCAAAATATTATAGATCGGCTGTACGAGCGATGGGGCCAACTTGAAAAAAAGAAAGCAGGGGGATAGGAAGTATCCGTTAAGCTTGCATTTCCCGCACAGCACGGATTTTGTTCAATTGAAGGAGTAGCGATGGAAAAGCCACAACGAAATATTTTGGTTATCGACGTGGGCGGCACGAATATAAAAGTGTCGGCCACGGGACAGAAGGAACCGGTCAAAATTCCCTCCGGGCTAAAGATGAGCGCGAAACGAATGGTGAAAGAGGTTCGCGAGGCGACGAAGGATTGGAATTACTCTGTCGTTTCCCTCGGTTACCCGGGTCCCGTGATTCACGGCCATCCGTTAAGCGAACCACACAACCTGGCGGGCGGTTGGGTGGGCTTCGATTTTCGAAAAGCGTTTGGGAAGCCGGTTCGAATTATGAATGATGCTGCGATGCAGGCGCTGGGTATCTACCACGGCGGAAGAATGCTTTTCCTGGGCCTTGGCACGGGTCTTGGTTCGACGATGATTGTGGATGGGATTGTGGAGGCAATGGAAATTGCGCATCTTCCTTATAAAAAAGGGCGCACGTACGAAGATTATCTGGGGCAGCGAGGATTGGATCGCCTGGGAAAGAAGAAATGGCGCCGTTATGTGGCGGAAATTGCCGATCAGCTGAAGATTGCTCTGGAAGCGGATTACGTCGTGCTCGGCGGTGGAAACGTAAAATTCTTGAAGGAATTGCCGCCGGGGTGCCGGTTAGGCGACAACGCCACGGCATTCGTGGGAGGCTACCGCTTGTGGGACGAGCCGGGCGAGAAATCAAAGTGGAACAAAGGACCTCGCCTCGAAAAGCCTTCGAAGGCTAATTAAACTACTTTCCCTCAGTAGCCGATGGTTCTCATTGGAGCCATCGTATGACCGAATTAAATAATCCTGCGATATACCAAACGGTTTTGGATGCATTGGAAACCGGGGTTTACATTGTTGATCCAAACCGGCGCATCCGCTTCTGGAACGAAGGCGCCGAAAAAATTACAGGCTACCTGCGGCAGGATGTCGTAGGCCATTTTTTGCGCGATCATCTTCTAACCGCAAGTGATGGGACCGGCGACCTGGATTCCGATCCTAACGATCCTATCAACATCGCATTTCGAGACGGTAAATCCTCCCTCATGAGCGTCTCCATCCTTCACAAGGAAGGATACCGGCTCCCCGTCACGCTCCGCACGAATCCAATTCGAAACAGTCATGGGGCAGTGATTGGAGCTGCGGAAAGTTTCGACAAAGTTCAGCCATTTCTGGATTCCACTCGACGCCACTCCGGGCTTGCCGATGTGGGATGCCTAGATGTCTTAACAGGCGTCGCGGCGCAGGGATTCATGGACACGCAAATTCGCGAAAATCTGATTACTTTTGCCGAGCACCATATTCCATTCGGCGTCCTGCTGCTGCAAATCGATGATCTGGATCGGCACAAGACAAAACGAGGGCCGGGTGTGGTGTCCACCATTTTGCGGATCATTGCGCAATCCATCGAGAACTGTTTGCGGCCAACCGATATTTTGGGGTGCTGGGGGAAATATCGATTTTTGGCGATTCTCACCGATTGCAAGGAACCCGAAGTGCCGCTGGTTGCCGAGCGGGCCAGAAGAATTATCGGGCGATCTGAAATTGAATGGTGGGGCGATAAATTTTCGGTCACGAGTCCCGTGGGCGGAGCAGGCTGCCGGGCCGGAGACAACGTTGAAAGTTTAATCGCGCGAGCGGATGCGGCTCTTCAAGAAAGTATTGCCAAAGGCGGAAATCGCGTCACCGTTCTTCCCTGAGAATCCAGGATTATTTCGGAGGATTGATCTTCGATGTTTTCAATTATTGGAATCGTGATTGTCTTTGGCTGCGTCGTTGCCGGCTACCTGATGGAGCATGGCAATTTGAGGGTTCTGATGCAGCCGGCGGAATTGATCATCATTCTTGGCGCGGCAATCGGGACGGTTTTGATTGCGAATCCGCTGCACATTCTGAAGAAAATCGGAGGCGGGTTCGGAAAGGCATTTGGAGGCTCCCCTTTTAGCAAGCAATGGTACACGGACGATGCGATCGAGAAACATGGCGTGCTCGGAAAGGCTATCCGCGTTTTGCAGAAACCCTTTACGC
>DATAPT010000068.1:0-3204 GCA_036265065.1 Candidatus Acidiferrales bacterium
CCATCCAGGTTCCGCTGCGCCTGCTGGTGTTTCAACCCAACGGCGATAAATTGATGGTGGGCGAAGAATACTCCATCCAGAATAATTCCAATCCGCCTGCGGCATATTTCAAACAGGATGGAAATTTTGAATTCACGATTCCGGAGGGCGCGGAGATCGACCAGGTATCCACATTCGGCCCTTCGGGCATGCCTGTACGCCAGGGCACAATCGACAAGGGCAAAGGCCGCTACGCCATCGCCTATGCCTTCCAGCCCGGGCAAAACGGCGTGCGCATCTCTTACATCCTTCCTTACAAGGACAACCAATCCAAGATTCACGAAAATTCCACATACGATGCGCAACGCGCGCTGCTCGTGATTCCTCCCACCATGCAGGTAGCCAGCGCGGGTTTCAACGCCGCAGGCACCGAGCAGGGGTTTAATGTTTTTTCAAAAGATTCTCTGAAATCGGGAGCCGGATTCGATATCACCGTTTCCGGAACCGCGCCTCCTCCATCCGATGCCGCCGCACAAGGTGGAGCGCAGCCCGACCAGGCGAACGGGCGAGACTCGGGTCCCGAGTCAACGATTGAAACCGCACCTGCGCGGATCGGCAATGAAAAATGGATTTTGCTTGGAGGCCTCGCGGCGATCTTCGCCGTAGGTGTGGCGATTTTGCTGCGCCAGCCCGTGCCCGAGGTTGTAGCCGCTCCTGCGCCCACACCAGCGCCTAAAGGCCGCAAAGCGCAACGCGCAGCGCAGGCCAAGGCTGCCCAGGCTGCTCCCGCTCCTCCTGTGACTTCCTCAGCGTACGTAGAGCAAGTCACTCGCGCAGTCAACTCGGATCTGGATTCGCTGAAGGACACCCTATTGCGCCTGGAATTGCGGCGCCAGGCCGGAACCATCACCGACGAGGAGTACGCACTGGAGCGCGGTCGCGCAGAGCAGTTGCTGCGCGATCTGGTTCAGGGCTGAGCGGTCGCGCGTGTCGACTCCGCATTCAACATCCCCCAATGGCGATGCCGTCCGCGGACGCGGCCACGGTCTGCGAATTCAATTCAATGAAATCGAAAAGCGTTACGGGATGCGCCTCGCGCTGCGTGGCATTTCTTTGGAGATCGCGGCCGGGGAATGCGTGGCGCTCGTGGGGCACAACGGCTCTGGTAAAACCACTCTACTCAAAATCGTCGCGCAGTTAACGAAACCTTCGCATGGCAAGCTGGCATTTTATTCCGCGGAAAATTCCGTTCCACTCGAAGAAGTGAAGAGCCTCGTGGGAATGGTTGGCCATAACACGCTTCTGTACGAAGAAATGACCGCCGAGGAAAACCTAATTTTTTTCGCGAAATTATTCGGGCTGGCGAATCCGATTGAAGTTTCGCGGCAAGCGCTTCAGCCCGTTGGCCTTGCGAATCGCGCCTCGGACCTGGTCCGAACATTTTCGCGCGGCATGCGGCAGCGGCTTTCCATCGCACGCGCCTTACTCGCGTCGCCTGCTTTGCTGCTGTTCGATGAAGCCGGTACGGGACTCGACCCGGAGGGCCAGCATTGGCTGGGAACGACGATCAAGCGCCTGCGCGATTCAGGCTGCACGATTCTGATGAGCACGCACGGCCGCAACGAAACGCAGGAAGCCGTGACGCGCGCGATCCGCCTAGAACATGGAAAGATTACGCATGACTCCGGCGCGGACGGCAATCCGAATGACGTGCTGGTCATGGCCGCGGTCCGCGAGAGCGGGGAAGAGGGCGGGGTATGACTCTCTCGCGCGCCACCAGCGTGATTCTCGCCAAGGAGCTTAGAACCGAGTTCCGCTCGCGGCAATTACTGGGCACGACGGCAGTCTTCGTTTTAATTGTGATTGTTCTGTTCAGCTTCACGTTCAATCCAACTTCGACGGAATCGCGGCGCTTCGGTCCCGGCCTATTGTGGCTCGCGTTTTTATTTGCGGGCTCGCTCATGCTGCAATCCTCTTTTTTGCGCGAGCAGACGAATGACACGCTGGCCGCACTGCGCCTCGCCCCCATTGACCCGTTCAGCATCATCGCGGGAAAAATGGCGGCCAATTTTTTATTCCTGCTGCTTGTCGAAGTGATCTTGCTTCCTGTTTTCGCAGTCCTTTACAATGTGGCGATCCTGCCTGTGTTGCCGCAATTATTGCTTGTACTCGTGATGGGCACGATCGGGCTGGCCGCAACGGGTACCGTTTTTTCCGCTGTTGCCGCACAAGCGCGTTTGCGCGAATTGCTTTTGCCTCTCTTGCTGCTTCCTGTGCTGGCTCCTGTTTTGATCGCCAGCACCGAAGCCACCATTGGAGTCCTGCAGGACCCTTCCGAATTGTCTCTGGTCTGGCTTACATTTCTGGCATGCTTTGATTTGATCTTTTTGACAGCTGCATGGATGGTCGGCGAATATTTGTTGGAGGAGTGAGATGGCGACACAAGTACAGACACTACCCACAACCCGCCCGGCAATCTCGGTACCGTCGGTGCTGCTCATGTTTTTTTTGCTGGCTGCGGCGAGCTATGGCGCGCTGATCTGGGCTCCCACCGAAAACACGATGGGCATCGTGCAACGCATTTTTTATTTTCACGTGGCGAGCGCGTGGTCCGGATTTATTTCCTTCTTTTTGGTTTTTATCGGCAGCGTCGCCTACCTGCGCACGCGCGCGCCCAAGTGGGACTGGCTTAGCGTGGCCTCCGCCGAAGTCGGCGTCGCGTTTTTCACTGTCGTCCTCGTGACGGGCCCGATCTGGGCGAAGCCCGTGTGGGGCATCTGGTGGACGTGGGATGCTCGCCTGACTTCTTCCTTCTTACTGTGGGTGCTGTTCGTCAGCTATCTGGTACTGCGCACGCTCGTGGAAGAGCCGGAACGCCGCGCCCTGGTTTCCGCCGTCTTCGGAATTTTTGCGGCGCTGGATATCCCACTCGTATATTTCTCAATCTGGTGGTTTCGCACGCAGCACCCGCAGCCGGTGATCGGCGACGGCGGAAAGCTGGACGCGCGCATGGGTTGGGTGCTGCTCTTGTGCTGGGCGGCAACGCTGGGCGTGATGGTCGTGCTGATCCGCCTGCGCTATCGCCTGGAGGCGCTTCGCTCCGAGGTAGACGCGCTTCGCATGGAGTCCGCCAGAAGTACTCAGTAGGCCGCCAGAAAACCCTCGCCTCTGAAGAGGTGAGCTACAAATGCTGCTGTAGCCCGCCTCTTCAGAGGCGGGGATTTA
>DATAPT010000069.1:0-5603 GCA_036265065.1 Candidatus Acidiferrales bacterium
AAAAGATCTGACCCCGGCGGAAATATTATTCGTCGCGGACGCCATGATCGGGCAAGACGCCGTGCGGTCCGCGGGCGAGTTTCACAAAAAACTGGGGATCACTGGTGTAGTCCTTACCAAGCTCGATGGTGATGCACGCGGCGGCGCGGCGCTTTCCATCGGCAAAGTAACCGGCGCACCAGTGAAGTTCGTGGGAACGGGCGAAAAGTACGACGCCCTGGACGCCTTTTATCCAGAGCGCATCGTGTCGCGCATCCTCGGCATGGGCGACGTCCTCTCGTTGATTGAGCGCGTGGAGCAGGCCGTCGACGCCAAGCAAGTCGCCGAACTCGAACGTAAGCTTCGCCGCAGCGAATTCACGCTCGAAGATTTCCGTGACCAGTTGCGGCAGATTCGCAAGATGGGACCGCTCGAGCAAGTTATGGGCATGCTCCCCAAAGTCGGCCCATTAGCCAACGTCCCAAAGGACGTACACGTCGATGAATCGCATCTGAAGCGCATCGAGGCCATTATCAACTCGATGACCAATTCCGAGCGCAACGATCACAACCTGATCGACGGCAAGCGCAGGAAACGCATCGCCCGCGGCAGCGGCACCTCCGTGCAGGAAGTGAACCAGGTCCTGAAGCAATATCTGCAAATGCGCCAGATGATGAAGCAGTATGGCGCACTGGCCGCCCAGGGCCGTCTGAAGGGCATCGGCAAACTGAGCGGAATTTCTTAAAAATCCAGCTTTCGCAGGTCCAGGGCTCCAATCTGTCTGTCAGGGCAAACCTTGGCCCGTCGACCGCATCTGTCTTAGTAGAGCGACGGGGGGCTGCGATTAATCCGCTTCCGGGCTATCGAAAACAAGTGGAACCAGTTATAATCAAAGGTCAGGAGGAAGTGAAACGTGCTGGCAATCCGCTTGGCAAGATTCGGCAAAAAGAAACAACCATTTTATCGCGTCGTGGTTCTCGACAAACGCAAACCCCGCAACGGCAGGACTGTGGAGGTTGTCGGAACGTACGACCCGCTCAAGAAGCCCGCTTTGATTCAATTGGACGCTGAGCGCGTTAAGTATTGGCTGTCCGTCGGTGCGCAACCCAGCGACACAGTGCGCAGCTTTTTTTCAGCCCAAAATATCGCTTGAACCGCTAGCCCGTGGTTTAACGAATAAGGTTCCCCTGGCCCTCGGGAACCGTACAACTACGAACTCAAATTGAATCCTCATCTGTAGACGGTGGAGGGCCCCATGAAGGACCTTGTGGAAGCGATTGCGAAAGCATTGGTTGATCATCCGGATGATGTGAAAGTACGATCCGTGGACGGCGAACAAGTTACGGTGCTGGAATTGCGAGTGCACCCCGAAGATTTGGGCAAGGTCATCGGACGGCAGGGACGGACTGCAAAATCCATTCGCACCATCCTCGGTGCCGCCGGAATGAAAATTCGGAAACGCCTGACGCTTGAAATCCTCGAATAAATTACCCCAGGAAGAATTCACCGGCGTAACGCTGGCGAGAATTCTTCGCCCGCGTGGACTGCGTGGCGAAGTAGCCGCGGAAATCCTGACGGACTTTCCTGAACGCCTTCCCAAATTGCGAGAGGTATGGCTTAGTGACGGGCGCAGCTCGCCTCGCCAGGTCCGCGTGCAGCGGTGCTGGCTTTCGCCCAGCCGCGGCGGCCAGGCTATTTTTCATTTTGCAAATATAGATACGATGGACGAGGCGGAGACCTTGCGCGGGTTGGAAGTGCAGATTCCGATCGAACAGCGCGCCAAGCTCGAAGCCGGAAATTATTTTGTAAGCGATCTCGTTGGGTGCCAGGTTTGGGAAGCTGGAGCTTCTTCCGCGCTGGGTTCGGTTCGTGATGTGGAATTTCCGGGGGGAGTGCCCTTGCTGGCGATTGATACGAGCAATGGCGAAGTCCTCGTGCCGCTCGCCGCGCACTTTTGCACTCACATTGACGTGAAAGCGAAACGCATCGATGTAACCCTGCCGGAAGGTTTGCTGGATTTGAATCGCAGCTGACTCCGACTGCGCTACACTGTCCCTGCCATGCAGTTTGAGATCATCACAATTTTTCCTGAATTTTTTGCCGGACCGCTGGATTACGGCATCGTGCGGCGCGCGCGTGAGGCGCGCATCGCCGATGTGCGCGTGCACGATCTTCGCGCGTTTGCCCATGACAGGCATCGCACCGTCGATGACCGCCCCTTCGGCGGCGGCGAAGGCATGGTGCTGAAACCTGAGCCACTGTTCGAGGCCGTGGAATCGTTGCTGGGCCAGGAAGTCTTCTCCGGCTCACGCGAGGAATTCGCGTCAAAAGCAGATTCAAAATCAAGTGATGATGCGCTGCTTCACTCCGTAGGGGCACGGCATGCCATGCCCCCACCGGATGAATCGACACCAATCGCGCAAGCCGGCACGGCGATTGTTCTGCTTTCCGCGTCTGGAAAATTATTTCGCCAGGAAACGGCGCGCCGCTTCGCGCAGCTCGATCGAATCATTTTCCTGTGCGGTCGCTATGAAGGAGTGGACGAGCGCGTCACCGAACATCTCGCCACCGACGAACTTTCTATAGGCGACTATGTGCTTTCCGGCGGCGAGTTGGGAGCCGCGTTAATCCTTGATGCGGTGACACGCCTGCTTCCCGGCGCGCTAGGCAATGAAGATTCAACGATCAATGAATCGTTCAGCGCGGTTGAAGCTGCCGGCAAGAGTGCTGGGTCTTCCAGCAGTCACCAGCCACCAGTCACCAGTCACGTATCACCAGCCACCAATCACCTGCTCCTCGACTATCCCCATTACACGCGCCCCGCGGAATTCCGCGGCTGGCCCGTGCCCGAAGTTTTGCTCGGCGGCAATCACGAGGAAATCCGCAAATGGCGCCAGAAAAAAGCCCTGGAAAAGACGCGCCGAAACCGCCCGGACTTATGGGCCAAAAATATTTCCTCGTAATTGAAAGCTTGAGGTTTACGTGGCATAGGCTTCAGCCTGTGCGGTTTTGGCCCTCGGAGGCCCAAACCCCGCAGGCTGAAACAGGCTGCGGAAAAACCAAAAACTCTGTCATTCTGAGCGAAGCGAAGAATCTATCCTTGTTTGTTTTCCTATACTTAAATCGAAGAGGGATTCTTCTTTTCGCTCAGAATGACAGTGCATGGGCCTTTTTCCGCAACCTGTGAATCCCGCGCCACTTTACTTCGCCTCGCCGCTAGACTCAGCGTATGGCCGCACAACGGAATCATCTTCGTCAGGTTCGTAAATCCACACGTCACGGTTTCGAAAATAAGTAAACAGCGGTTTCAAATCCACGCCAGGAATCTCCCGTGCCCAAACAATTTTCGCGTGGTCAATGTCCGCATCGTTATACACATACTCTTCGCCGGAATTATGATCTTTCGAATACCGCACCAGCACAAGATGTTCGCCCGGGATCGCCTCCAATTGCTTTTCCACCGGCTTTCGAAATGGTTCGTTGACGTCATCCACAAATGGAAATGCATCCGCGTACAAATTTCTTTGCATTTCGCAAAGCTGAAGCGCGATGCAAATGATCAGCAGAAATTCGAAAGTCGCGCCAAGCAGTCTCCATTGGCAATTTGCGGGACGCCCTGATAGCAAGGCGGCCAATCTCAGGACAGACAATCCAACGAGCGCGATCACGAGTGGCAGCACGGGATGCCGGTGCAACCATTCGAATAAAGCATTTGGTTGGGCAATCACCGTTTGAAGAAAATAGATCGGCCCGATCAATAAGCTGAAAAGAACAATCATCCGCGTCAATCCCACACCCATCGGCCGGCCGAATAAACGCAGCCGCCTGAGGACGGCCATGCACTGCATGAACAGCACGAAAAGCGCGGCCATGAGCGGCGCGGCATAGTGTGCGTGGTAATAAACAATGATCCACAATCCGAACCCGGAAACCGTAACCTGGAAGAGAAGAAGCCAGTTGCGAGGTTTTTTCAAAATCCATGGCAGAGCGAAAAATGGGATCGAGAGCGCGGGCCCCAGAAAAAATTCCCAGAAATCTTGCGACTTATACCACCACTGTCCAACCGCGGCAGGCCAGCTTGCCTGATATAAGCTCGGCAAGAAATTATGGTAGAAATCTTCAAATTGTGGATTCGCGTAGGAAATGGGCGGCTTGTTATGCTGCCACAGGAAAATCGCCGTGGTGATCATTTTCTGTTCGATCATGTGCGGGAATACGGGGGGGCTGCCGGTGACGCGCGAATTATAGAAACCAACGAATCCGGCAGCGCACAGAACAATCGTGGCAGCAGGCAGAAGAATGCGCTTCAAGGCAACGGCGCGCGCCGCTCCGTCCAGCCGCATGGCCCACCACAAAAGAGCGATGGCCAGCGGAAACGTAAAAATTGCGCCCTCGAGGGGCCGGCTGACCGCGAGAATTGCCGTACCGATTCCGAAAATAATCGCGTCGCGCAAACGCCGCTGATCCCAGATACGCGCGAGCGCGCCTAAAACCAGTGCGGCCCCGGTGGCCGCCACGGCGCCGCCCCAATAACTGTTGACCCAGTAGCTGAACACACAGAAGCGCGCCCAGACAAACACGCCGCCGAGAAGCGCCCATTCTGGCGAGACCCAGGCCTGCAGCATCCACGTAAACGCCATGCACATGGCCGCCACGCTGAGCAGAACTCCAATCCATGGCTGCCCCAATACTTTTCCAATGGCGAGCACCATTCCCTGCCCGGGCGGATACATCGAGGCGTAATACGGGTGTTGGATGACGTGAAACGTGTCAAAAAAAATCCAGAGTGGATGCGGCGGGTTTGCCAGCCGCCCGTGAGCGAACGTATCCCCGGCCAGCAAATAGCTGAATTCGTCATGCACTTTAGGCTGCGGCACGCTCTGCCAGGGCAACAGCGCAACCCGCGCAAGGATCGCGATCGCTCCCACGGCGACGATGGCGAGCCGCAGGTTTCGCGCGAAGCTTGAAAACCCCGCCTCAAGCCATGCAAATACCGGCTCTCCCCAACTAGTAGAGGGCAGCAGCAACGCCAGACAGACCGCAAGAATTATTAAATCCAGCTTTGGCAGAGGAATTCCTTCGATGACGGAGTAATTTTCAAGTTAAAACTAGTCTTACGAAAATAATTCGTCGCCTTCCGCCTTAATGCCATTTGGAGCTGTATTACCACGGAGCAGCCAGTCTCCAGAGTAATACAAGAATCTTCGCAGTGGTCGTGAATTCAATTTCAGACTTCAGTTTTTCCTATTTTAAAAAAGCAATGCAGTTTCAATTCATAAATCGAGATTCGTTATTTGGCTGCAGAAGGGCGATTGATTTTTCATTTTTGGGGTACATAGGGATAAAAACGAATTGGAGTCTCATCAGGCTCGATTACCCATACATCGCGATTTCGAAAATAAGAAAGAAGGGGACGGATGTCCAAGCCTGGAATCTGGCGGGCCCAGACAGTTTTGGACTCGTCGATATCCGCATCGTTATAGACATATTCCTCGTCAACCTTGTGTTTACTGGAATACTTGACGAGGACAAGATGTTCACCGGGAAGTATTTTCAATCGCTCTTCAATTGCAGTTCGTTCAGAGGGCTGCGTGGTGAGTTCTGATGGTTTTTCACTTCTTAGT
>DATAPT010000070.1:0-5612 GCA_036265065.1 Candidatus Acidiferrales bacterium
CGGGTGTGATGATGTCCTCGGTCCAGTAGCGGCGGCTGGCGGTGACGTCTCCGGGCAGCGAGAAATTTTCAAGCGTGGAGAGCGCAATGTTGTGCGCGCGGCCGATGCCGGATTCGAGCATTCCTCCACACCACACGGGGATTTGACTCGATTTGCACAAGTCATGAATCTGCCGCGCCGGAGTATAGCCGCCCACACGGCCGAGTTTGATATTAATGATGCGGCACGCGCGGAGTTCAATGGCTGCGCGGGCATGCTCTTCGGAGTGAATGCATTCATCGAGACAGATCGGCGTCTCGAGCTTGCGCTGCAATTCGGCATGACTATAGATGTCATCCCAACCAAGCGGCTGTTCGATCATCATTAAATAGTAGGCTTCTAGGCGCTTCAAGTGCGGCCAATCCTGCAAGCGGTAAGCGGAATTGGCGTCGACCATCAAACGAATTTGTGGAAACAGCTGGCGCAGGCGCTCGACGGGAGCAACGTCATTCCCAGGCTTAATCTTTATCTTGATGCGCTGGTAGCCGGCAGCCAGTTCGCACTCCACAGTGGATATTAATTCTTCAACCGTTGGTTTAATGCCGATCGAAACCCCGCAGGAAATTTCGCGATGCACGCCTCCGAGGAATTTCCATAGAGGAAGTTTCTTTTGCCGGGCTTCGGCATCCCATATGGCCGACTCCACCGCGCCCTTCGCCATGTTGTGACCGCGTACGGGATCGAGGGCCTGCCAGACGTCGGCGGCAGTGGCGAAATCTCGTCCCTTGATGATCGGCCATAGGAAGTCGCGCAGAATGAGCCACGCGGTCTCCACGGTTTCAGGGGCGTAAAATGGCCCCTCGCCGGCGACGGACTCGCCCCATCCGGAGACGCCATCCGATTCGACCTGGACAATCAGCATGCGGCGATCCATCAGGCGCCCAAAGCTGGTTTCAAAGGGAGTGACCAGCGGCATTCTGATTTCCCGCAACGTGATCTTCTGGACTTTCACTTCGTTCTCCCAAGTTCGAGTATATAGTCCATGCCGGCTTCGCCCTGAATCACACGGGTTGCGGCGTAGCCTTTCGCAAAATTTTTGATGAATTTTTCACGAATCGCCGTCTGAATTTCAATTGCCGCGGCCGGGCTTGAGGTCTTCAGGTCTTCAATGGAACGAGGAATCGTGATCCGCACGGCTTTCTTCGAAGGTGGTGTAGGAGTTTGTTTCCGCGCCAAAGTCTGCACGACGCGCGGAGACCGGAGGTGCCATTCCGCGACCAGGCGATCCGTGGGAAGCGAGGCGTGCAGCGGGCTTGTCGTGATCCCATAGACGTTTGGCAGGTAACGCCGCGCAATCGCGCCCAGGCGCATGAAGTTAAAGTAGGCGTTTTTAGTGACGAGGGGATCGAAAGTCCATTCGATTAGCTCGATTCCCCGGGTCAGTGCATCCTTCCTCTGAAAAAGCTTTAAGCGTTGGCCAATCTTGCGGTCTCTGTATGCCTCCAACACGGCGGTCATATGAGAATGAAGAAAAGGTTTGCGAGCGCGCCATCCGACGAGTGCAAGCGTGAAGCCGACCAGCTTGCATCCGTCAAAGGCGCCCAGGACCTGGCCGCCAATTTCCGAGGCCACGACGAAGAGCGGTATGGGAACCACGTCCACGTCGGAAGATTGCCAGACTTCGCGCTCGACCTGGATGCAAAGTTCAAATTCGGGAAGGCCGTGGCAATGGCGAACGACGATTCCATCGGGTTCGGCGACTTTGGTTTTGCGTGGACGGACGAGAGTTCCTTTTTGCACCGATCTCACACCTTGCTTTCAGGTACGGGGTGAGCCTGGTCTTGAAGTTTGGCCGATCCCCACAACTCTTCCAGTTTTTCCTTCGATAATTTCGAAAGCTCTACTTCTCCCTTTAGCGCATCCGCCTCCATTGCCATAAAGCGTTGCTTAAACTTTTTACTTGCATTCTTAAGTGTTACTTCAGGATCGAGACCTAAAAAGCGGGAGAGATTGACGACTGTGAAGAGAAGGTCGCCCAGTTCTTCCTCCACAGCTTCGCGATCCAATGGCAAGAGTGCTTTTTGGAGTTCGGCAATTTCTTCTTCAAGTTTTTCGAAAATTCCGCCGACTTCGTCCCAATCGAATCCTACTCTCGCGGCGCGCCGCGAAATTTGAAATGCTTCGAGTAACGCTGGAAGGTTTCTGGGAACTCCATCCAGGATCGAAGGATTTTCCACGGCAGGACCTTTCTGAAGCTCCTGTTTTTCTTTTGCTTTGATCTGGGCCCAATTCTTTAAAACTTCACCTGAGGTTTTGGCTATTACGTTGCCGAAAACGTGAGGGTGTCGGCGAATCATTTTGTCGCGGATACCGGTGATCACGTCAGCGAGGTTAAAAGTATCGGCTTCGCGCGCCATATCGGCATGAAACAGGACTTGAAGCAGGAGATCGCCCAGTTCTTCGGCCAATTCTACTGGGGACTCGGATTCGATCGCATCCAGGACTTCGTAGGATTCCTCGATCAGGTAGGTGCGGAGGCTCGCGTGTGTTTGCTCGCGATCCCATGGGCAGCCGCCTGGGGCACGCAACCTGGTCTGGACAGCGACCAGGTCGGTAAAAAGTTTTCCGATTTGCGTCATTTGTTGCTTTGAAATGACAGGGCGCGGTTTGGTTTTTGGTCGGCGGGCAGACTTCGTGATGTTTTTTTTAGTGGTCTTCTTGCGTTTTAGGGATGCGGAGGGCTTGGATCGATGGGAAGTCACGGGAACGATTGGCTCCTTGAGTGAAAGGAAACTTTACGGCAGGAGTGGAGAATTCACAAGAGGAGGAGGCGGGTTACCGGGGTGTGGCGTGCATTTTGGTGCATTTTATCGCCCCTGACGAGTCTGCGTGAGAACTCGGTTTTGATTCATGTAGTGCCCGCCTGAAGGCGGGCGCTACAAAAACGCGTCGATTTTTGAGTTCTCACATAGACTCTGACGGGGCTTTTTTTTGATTTGACTTCGCCTCCCACCATTTTCGTGGTGGGCTAAGATTTTTCGTCCTTACTGGACTTTTTCTTTTCGGTGAATAGAGGCCATCAAAATTGAAGGCTGGGGCACGCGCTTTTTTACGATGATGCGGGTCTCATGGTTAGGTGAGCACTTGTTCGGTTGCGCTGTGCGATGCTAAACTGCGGGTTCGTACATGTTGCGGTGGGTAATTGATTCAGGGGGATTTCGTTGGCCGATTCAAAACAAGATGACAGTTTCAAGGTTGTAGACCGCAGGCTTTTTACGCCGGAGGGAGAATTCCGGAAAGAAGTTGCGGAGCAGCAGGACCGCGAGCGCGAAGCTGTTCCGGCACCGAGCGCAACGAATGTTGCGCCTGCGGCGGGCGCCGCTGCGCCATCTGCTCCATCGGGGATGAGCACCGCGCCACAAAAAATGGCGGCACATGGCGCTGCGCCTGCGATGGATGGGGCAGATGAGCCAAAGCGGTCACCTGCGTTTGAAAATCTGGTGCGGTCACTGGGGCAGAATGCGGCCATGCTTCTAGGCGGTTATGCGGACCCGCGCACGGGACAGCCCATGCTGGACCTGGAAGGCGCGCGCGAGATGATTGACATGCTCGACGTTTTGCGCGAAAAGACGCAAGGAAATCTGGCGGCGGAAGAAGATACATTGCTTCTGGATGTGCTGGGAAATTTGAAATTGGCCTTTATGGAAATGGCGAAGGCCGCAGCAAAGCAGGAAAAAGCTCAGTCCCGTCCCTGATCGAGGATTCACCCTGCCCGCCTCAGCTCAATCAGCAGTCGAACTTACGGTGCTCGGTTCGGGCACGTCCATGGGCGTGCCTTCGCTGACCTGCCACTGCAGAGTGTGCTCCTCCACCGATGCGCACGACAAGCGGCTGCGGCCCTCAATTCTGCTTACACACAATGGGCATGCTGTGGTGATCGACACGACCCCAGACTTTCGCTACCAGGCGTTGCGCGTGGGACTCGACCGGCTGGACGCGGTTATTTTTACACATGGGCATGCGGACCATATTTTGGGCTTTGATGACATCCGGCCGTACAACATTCGCCAAAAATCCGCGATGCCTGTTTACGCGTCCGAGGAAACGATTGCCACGCTGAAGAGAACTTTTGCATATGTTTTTGACAATTTGCCGGCGGTCAGCACGATTCCGCAAGTCATTTTGAAGCCGATTGAAGGGCCATTTGAGGTTATAGGAGTGCAAATTATTCCAGTACCAGCAAAACACGGTGATATGGGCGTGCTTGGGTTTCGTTTTGGCAAGGCTGCATATCTTACGGACTTCAGCGAGCTGCCTGAAACTTCAAAACCGTTGCTGGCGGATTTGGACGATTTGATCATTGACGCGCTGCGGGACATTCCTCATCCGATGCATCAGACCGTGGAGCAGGCGCTGGAATTAATTCGCGAGCTCAAGCCGCGCCGCGCGTGGTTCACGCACATTGCGCATGAATTGCCGCACGCCGAAACAATTGCGCGGCTGGCGAAGGCCGGATATCCCAATGTTTCGCTGGCTTACGACGGGCTCCGGTTCGAGGTGCGCGTCTGATGAGTTTTTTAATTTTTAATTCGATTGAAGATTGGGCGAGCGAGATCGGCGAGGATCGAAGAACGGTCGTGGCGGTCGGCACATTTGACGGGTTGCATCTGGGTCACCGGAAAATCCTGGAGTCCGTGCGGAAACGCGCTTGCGCTTCCGGGCAACTGGGGACGGCGGTGACGTTCGATCCGCATCCGATGCGGGTATTGCTTCCGAATCGCGCGCCTTTCCTGATTCAAACGCTTTCGCAGCGGCTTGCAGGGTTTGAGGAATTGGGGCTGGACGCGGCGCTCGTGCTGCGATTCGATCACGCGCTTTCGCTGGTATCGGCAGAGGAATTTATCGAACGCATTCTCGTGAAGGGGCTACGGGCGAGCGCCATTTTGGTGGGAGAGAATTTTCGATTTGGGCATCGCGGCGCGGGAGATGTGCAGTTGCTGGGCGAATTCGGAAAGCGCTGTGGATTTGATGTGCAGATTGTTCCACCGGTTGAGGTGGGCGGGAAAATAGTTTCGAGCACGGCAATCCGGGGCGAGGTGGCGAGCGGCAATGTGGGTGCGACGATCCCGCTACTGGGACGGCCATTTTCGCTGACGGGAGAGATTCGTCCGGGCGAGGGGCGTGGCCGCACGATTCTCTTCCCTACCTTGAATCTGGCGCCGGAGCAGGAGCTGTTGCCGAAGCTGGGGGTGTATGCGACGGAATCGATTTTGAGTGGAAGCACGTACTCGTCGGTCACGAATGTGGGGACGCGGCCTACGTTTAATGGGGCGGGAGTTACGGTGGAAAGCCACCTGCTGGGATTCGATAAGAGTGTGACCGGCGGAAGAATGGAATTGCGATTTCTGGAGCGGATTCGCGACGAACAGAAATTTCCAGGCGTGGACGCGCTGCGCGCGCAAATTGCGCTGGACATCGAGACGGCGCGGAAATATTTTGCGGAACGGAACGTGGCGCACAGCTCCCCGCAACAGTGATCTCCTTTTTACTTTTGAATAAATCCACAAACCATCTCGCTCTATTGCCATCCCAAATTATTGTTTGGTCTGCTGTAGCCCGCCTCTTCAGAGGCG
>DATAPT010000071.1:0-5436 GCA_036265065.1 Candidatus Acidiferrales bacterium
CATGTAGCCGGCTTCCGTCAGCGCCTGCACAAAAGCCTCTGGATACGCGCGTTTTTCGTCCAGCTCGCGCCAATATTTATCGGGATACTCGCGGCACAATTCGCGGACAGCGGACCTTAATTCTTCATGCGATTCTTGGGCGGTGCTGCCCGATTTCGTGTTCAATGTCTGACCTCGTACTTTCGCGGGTGTTGGCGCAGACTATGCCGTAGAGAATACTCAATCGCCCAGGATTTTCAAATGGAAGAAGGCGGGATGGCAAAAATAAAATAGTGGAGTATCTTATCTATTAGCGAATAGTTTCGTAGTGGCCGTTTCATCCCGCACTTTTGGGATGAAACGGGCACGGCCGCGGCAACTGAAACCTACATTTAATTAGCAGCAATCGCTGGACTGGTGAACTCATGGACCCCATCACTCGCAACCTCATTCATTTCTGCCACGAATTGAAAGCCACGGATTTGGACAACGAAGTCGCCGAGCGAACCAAGTACATGCTGCTCGATTATCTCGGCGTTGCCATCGCCGGCTCGCTTGCGGAATCCTCCGTGCCCATCCAAAAAATGTTGATGCGCTCGGCGCCCAAAGGTTCGTGCACGGTGATTGGCACGATGGCGCAAACGTGTCCCGAGTTTGCGGCGCTCGCGAATGGCGCTTCCGCTCACAGCATCGAGCTGGACGACACGCATCAGGCCGGATCCATTCATCCGGGCGTGGTGATTTTTTCCACGGCCATTGCGCTGAGTGAAATTCGTCCTGATATCGATTTCGCCCAATTTGTGGCGGCGGTTGTCGCCGGATACGAAGTCGCCACACGCCTGGGAATTGCGGTGCAACCGAAATTTCATTACGAATTGGGTTTTCATCCCACCGCGACCTGCGGCGTTTTCGGCGCGACCGTCACCGCTTCCAAACTTCTGCGATTGCGCGAAGAGCAGATGCTTTCCGCCGTTGGCATCGCGGGAAGCATGGCCGCCGGTTCGCTCGAATTTCTGGCCGATGGCACTTGGACCAAGCGATTGCATCCCGGGCTCGCCGCGCAGAATGGAATCCTCGCCGCCAATCTTGCCGCCGAAGGATTTCGCGGCCCTACGACCATCCTCGAAGGCCGCGACGGTTTTCTCGCCGGCTATTCGCGCAAGGCAATCCCGGAAAGCATTCTCCAGGATCTTGGCAAACAGTTTGAAATCATGCGCACCAGCATCAAACCCCACGCCTGCTGCCGCTATATTCAGGCGCCCATCGATGGCTTGATTGACCTGGCCATTGCGAACGACATTCAAACCGATCAAGTGGAGCGCGTGGAAGTGGCAGTGCTCGAAGCCGGCTGGTCCCTCGTCTGCGAGCCTCGAAAGCGTAAATATGAACCCACCAACGCGGTGGACGCGCAATTTTCCGTTCCCTTCGGAGCCGCGATAGCCCTGACGCATCGAATGGCGGGCCTCGATCAATTTTCAGAAGAAAATATCCAGTCGCCTCAAATTAAATCCTTGATGGACAAAGTGGTTTTGCAAAAAGATATTCGCATCGAAAAGAATTTTCCGGTGGAGTGGCCGTCTTTCGTAAAAGTTTATTTGACCAATGGACAATTTTTTGAAAAGTACGTGCGCTTTCCAAAAGGTGACCCGGAAAATCCTTTGACCTGGCCGGAATTGGCCGCCAAATTTCAATCGCTCGCAAAACGAGTCCTTCCCAAGGACCGCTGCGATCAGATCGTGAATTCCGTGAAGGACATGAAATCGTCCTCGATCCTTCGCAATATCTGGAGGTTGACTTCGCGTTCGGCAGCCGTCGCGACGCAAGTCAATTAGTTCCGTGGCGCAGGCTTCAGCCTGCGGGGTTTAGTCCTTGCGAGGACCAACCCCCGCAGGCTGAAGCCCGCGCCACTAACCTCGAAAAAGTATTCACGGCGGCTGTTTTAAGGGGTGTAGAATACCGCCAATAACGGGCAGCCTAAATTAACGATCAAGTTCATGGAGAGCAAAATGACAAAAATGTGGATCGGAACGGTCGCACTTCTCGCGCTTTCAATGGTGCATCCTGGCGCGATGCGCGCGCAATCTTCCCAGGTGCTGCCCATACCCAGTGTCGACGCTGCCATCGATTTTCCGAACGAGCACGAAATGCCCGACCCAAGCATCACCTATAAAATCGTGTTCGATATCGGCAAAGCCTCTCCGAAGATCGATGACGTGAATCCCGGCCTCACCACCATTTCGCGTTATTACAACACGCTGGCCAAAGGCGGCGTGCCTGCCGATCACCGCAAGTTCGTCGTTGTGTTTCACCAGGAGGGAACCGAATTTGCCCTCACCAATGCCGCCTACAAAGCGCGCAAGGACGGTCACGATAATCCCAACGTTGCCCTCATGCATAGCATGAAGCAGGCAGGCATCGACTTCCGCGTTTGCGGCCAGGGAGTGCTCGGAAAGAAAATTGAAGCCTCCGCAATCCAGCCGGACGTGCAGATCGATCAGTGGGCCATGACCACGATCACCACGCTGCAATTGCGCGGCTACGTTCGCGTGCAGATGAATTAGAGCAAACAAATTAGGGCAAACGAAATCGCTCAGCAGAAATTGGCAAATGAAACTGCGCGAACGAATTATCGCAAGCAAATTAAAGATTGCTTCCGGAAAAAGTCCCGTAGGGACGAAACAAAATAGCCCACAGCTTCAGCTGTGGGGACACATGCGCCCGAATCTAAAGCCCTGGAGGGGCGACACAATGTTTACCCTGTCCCGCCTCTTCGAGGATTCGTTTTTTGCCGGCAAAGAATTCATTAGATTGACGGCCGGACTTAATCCCTCATTTTCCTTGTTTCGTCTCGTCAATTCAATGTGGCTGAACCACTGTAGCCTGTCATGCGCGCCCCCAATCAAGATTCGCACACCATTACTGTGATATAAAATTTATCACTCACATCGAGCAAGAACCCGGTCACTCGATTTGACTGATCACTAGGCAAACTTTAAGCTTAAAACTTAAACCAGTAACGATTGCAAATAACGATGGGAGAAAAGCATGTCTACTGAAGCAAAGTGCCCGTTCACGGGCGACGCTCGCAAGCACACAACAGCTGTATCGCAGACGAACGCGGACTGGTGGCCCAGTCAACTGAATTTAAAAATCCTGCACCAGCGTTCGCCGAAGTCCAATCCCATGGACCAGAAATTCAATTATGCCGAGGAGTTCAAAAGCCTCGATCTGAATGTCGTCATCAAGGACCTCCACGCGCTGATGACGGATTCGCAGGACTGGTGGCCGGCCGACTTCGGCCACTACGGAGGATTGTTCATTCGCATGGCCTGGCACAGCGCCGGCACGTACCGCATTGGCGACGGCCGCGGCGGTGCAGGGAATGGCACACAGCGCTTTGCTCCCCTGAACAGTTGGCCCGACAACGTTAACCTCGACAAGGCGCGCCGCTTGCTCTGGCCGATCAAGCAGAAGTATGGGCAGAAACTCTCCTGGGCCGACCTGATGATTCTTGCCGGCAATGTCGCTCTCGACTCGATGGGATTCAAAACCTTCGGTTTCGCCGGCGGGCGTGAGGATGTCTGGGAGCCTGAAGAAGACATCTACTGGGGTCCTGAGACCACCTGGCTGGGCGACAATCGCTACACCGGAGACCGCCAGCTCGAAAATCCGCTCGGTGCCGTGCAGATGGGCCTGATTTACGTCAACCCGGAAGGCCCTAACGGCAAGCCGGATCCGATCGCCGCAGCGCGGGACATCCGCGAGACCTTCGCTCGCATGGCAATGAACGACGAAGAGACGGTTGCGCTCATTGCCGGCGGTCACACCTTCGGCAAAACCCACGGCGCTGGCGCTCCAGCGCACGTCGGCACCATGCCGGAAGGCGCAAGCATTGAGGAACAAGGCCTTGGTTGGGTGTCGAGCTTCAATACAGGCATGGGCGGCGACGCCATCGGTAGCGGCCTGGAAGTTACATGGACCACTACGCCGACCAAGTGGAGCAACAACTTTTTCCAGAACCTCTTCGGCTACGAATGGGAACTGACGAAGAGCCCCGCCGGTGCGCACCAGTGGAAGCCCAAGGGTGACGCGGGCGCCGGAACAATCCCTGATGCCCATGACCCGTCGAAGCATCATGCGCCTGCCATGCTGACCACCGACCTCTCCTTGCGGTTCGACCCTGCCTACGAAAAAATTTCGAGGCACTTCTACGAGCACCCCGATCAGTTTGCGGACGCATTCGCTCGCGCCTGGTTCAAGCTGACGCATCGCGATATGGGTCCGTTGTCGCGTTATCTTGGCCCGCTCGTTCCCAAAGAGCAGTTGATTTGGCAGGACCCTGTTCCCGCCGTGAATCACAAATTGGTTGACGACCAGGACGTTGCCGCGCTAAAGGCCAAGATCCTCGCGTCCGGCTTGTCCATCCCCCAACTGGTCAACACGGCGTGGGCGTCCGCCGCATCGTTCCGCGGCACCGACAAGCGCGGTGGAGCGAACGGCGCGCGCATTCGCCTGGAGCCGCAGAAGAATTGGGAAGCTAACCAGCCGGCCGAACTATCGAAAGTCCTGTCAAAGCTGGAAGCGATCCAGAAGGAGTTTAACAACGCACAGTCCGGCGGAAAGAAAATTTCGCTCGCCGATCTGATCGTTCTCGGCGGCTGCGCAGCCGTTGAGGCTGCCGCGAAAAAGGCGGGCCACGACGTGAAGGTTCCTTTCGCGCCGGGCCGCATGGACGCGTCGCAGGAGCAGACCGACGTGCATTCGTTCGCTGTACTCGAGCCCACCGCCGATGGTTTCCGCAACTACATCCGTAAAGGCCAGGAAGAATGCGCAGCCGAAATGCTGGTGGATAAAGCGCAGCTGATGAATCTGACTGCGCCCGAGATGACCGTTTTGATTGGCGGCTTGCGCGTTTTAAATGCAAACAACGGCCAGTCCAAGCACGGCGTTTTTACCAAGCGTCCCGAAACCTTGACCAACGACTATTTCGTGAATCTCCTCGACATGCGCACGAAGTGGAAGAAGTCCCCCGCATCGGAAAGCGTGCTTGAGGGACGCGATCGCAAAACAGGCGAGCTCAAGTGGACAGGCACCGTCGTCGATCTGGTTTTCGGTTCCAACTCCCAGCTCCGTGCCATCGCGGAAGTCTATGGTTGCAGCGACGCGCAGCAGACCTTCGTGCGGGACTTTGTGGCGGCATGGAACAAGGTGATGAACCTCGATCGCTACGACCTTGTCTGATTGCTGTTGAAGTTCTTGATTGATCTATTTGCGCCGTACAGCGTTCGATGTAGCGACGAAAGTCAAAAGCCCCACCTGTCACGCAGCGTGACAGGTGGGGCACCCAAAATTCAAAATCAAGGGTCGGGCTGCCCGCCTAAAAGACCATTTCCTAACGGCGGACTGGGCCACGCACAAAGGCAAAAGGGCATCCCGGCAAAACTGGGAGCTCCTTCA
>DATAPT010000072.1:0-8295 GCA_036265065.1 Candidatus Acidiferrales bacterium
GAACTGGCCGCTGGCTGGGTATTATTTGAATGAAGCCCGCAACCGCATTCGATGGGAAGTGCATTTGTTTCCGGATCCAAAGGGCCCCGATGGAAGTACAGTCGACATTCCTGCAATTTTTGAGGGAATCGATAACGGCACTTTGCCCAAGGTGCGTAAAGCAATCGAAATGAAGGACAGCAAGGAATTTGAAGTGCAGTATAAACATTTGCTGGAGGACTGCTACGGCTGCCACAAGGCAATCGGGCGTCCTTTTCTGCGTCCCATGGTTCCGGTTTCCGGTGCGCAACCGATCATTAACATCGACCCGTCGGCAACTTGGCCACAGTGATGTGGAATGGGCTTCAGAGTCTGTGTGAGAACTGCAAGATTGGAACTTCAGCCGCTAAAGCTGCACCCATTTTGCAGGGCTTACGTCGTGGCTAAAGCCACGACCCACAATGATTATGCAGTTCTCACACAGACTCTTCAGCCTGCGGGGTTGGGCCTTACGAGGACTAGATTCCGCAGGCTGAAGCCCGCGCCACTTAAGGCGACAACCGATTTAGTAATTGAGAATTAATTTGTGGGGTTCGACGGGAATTTTAGGTATGGGAAGCGCACGCCCTGTTCGACTATTTGGTCCGCGCGAATCGATGTGGGAGCTTCAAAACCTGCTGAAGCGCCGGATGTCACAAAGTCATCCTGGTCAACTCCATCGCCGCTGACGCCAAGGCCACCTACCAGCACGCCGTTGCGATAGAGCGGCACGGAGCCTGGAAAAAAAACTATTCCGCTTTGATTCGGGGCGGCAACCTGAAAACCCTGCATGCAGGGATTCGCCACATCCTGCACATAGAGATTGAAAAATGGGCCGGGGCTGCTGCCGTTAATTCCGGGCGGGAAAAATGGTTGCGCGCCAAAGCCAATTGTGCGGTTGGTCACGGCGGTGCCGAACGGAACGCCTGTTAGATCGTTTGGTTGGCGGCCAGCGCTGTTGAAGTACACCATGTTGCGAGCTTTGCTGGCGGCAACGTCGATGCTGAAAACCGTGCTGTCCGCCATGCGATATAGGCCAATGATTGTGCCGTCGAGATCGGCAACGGCGATGGCCATGCGCGCGGAGGAACCGATGGGCAGGCGAATCACTGCGCGCGTTGTGTTTGCTGTTGCGATGGCGTTGTCGATGATTTGCGTGACGTCAGACGCGGCAAGTCCTCCAAGTGGACCTGCTGCGGGGGCAACCAGCATCCCCTCCGGCGGCGTCCCCGGGCTTGCGGATGGACCTGCCACAAAACTTCCGGTGAAGGTTCCGGCGCCGACGCCGGATGGCCGAGTCGTCTGATTTACGAACGGAAGAGCGACGCCATTAATGAAAACTACTCCGGGCGGCGCAGGCGTGGGACCAAACCCATTGGAAGTCGCAGCAACATATGCTGAAAATTCCGCAACGTTTGGTGTAACTCCCGCGACTCCGATGCCTCCGACGAGACTGCCATTGCGAAAAAGAGGCACGCCGCCGGGGTTGACTGCGGTTTCATCGCTATCGTTTACATCCACTTTGCCCGTGGCTATTCCCAGGCCGGTGGCCGCGCCGTTGATGGAACGCGCGGGCGGCACGGATTGCCCGGAGAGGAAATTTGTGGCCAAAGCGCAGCCGCGATTCGTGTTTTCGATTCCGTAGAGCGGCGCGTTGGATGTGTTCGCCACTCCCGGCGGAAAATGAATGCCGCTGATGAATCGCACGGTGCGCGAGGAAAGCGGAGCTTGATCGTTGCTGAAAAACGCTCCCGTGCGCGCGAGCGACACGGCGAGTTCGTTGGCGTCCACTTGCGCGCTGAAAGTTCCGGTGACGAGTGTTGGCGCTGACGGCTTGCGATACACGCCCAAAACATTACCCGAGCGGTCCACGACGGCAATCACCATTGTGTTCGGATCCGCGGCCTGCGCGGCGCTTTGCACGATTGAGGTAACATCCGCGGCAGTGAGGCTCTGAACGGAAGCCGGCGGGGGCGCGGAAGTCAGCTGACCGGCGAGGCCTCCGCATCCGGAAAGGTTGAGCGCGAACGCGGCAGCCAATGCGAGAAATATTTTTTGCTGCGATTGTAAATTTTTAATTTTGTCGATGAGCTGGCCCATGAGAGGTCGTAACTTTGTTATCACATCGGTGCGCCGCGCTCAAGACGCGGAAAAAAGTTGTGCGAGAACTGCAAATGGGGTTTCAGTAGGACGGGCTTCAGCCTGTCTGGTTTTGATTTTTGAAATGTGGCAGAATTCAAAAGAAGACAGGCTGAAGCCTGTCCTACAAAAAAACATCTAGCGTTGCGCATTTAGCTTGCCTGGCAATTCGCTTAGGCCATGCACGATTACGTCCGGCTCGAATTCCCAGGGATCGAAGGCGCGTTTTGGATCGCGCTGCACCCACGCGGTGCGCAGTCCACAAGCCCTCGCGCCGATCACATCGAACGGATTGCTTGAAATCAACCAGGTTATGTCTCTTCGTGCTTGCAATTCAGCGACGAGATATTCGTAGACTGCGGGGTCAGGTTTGAAGGTGCGAATCGGGTCCACGCTCACGATTTTGCTGAAGAACGAAAGAATTCTTGCATGGTCAAGCAAAGTGCGAACTGCTTTTTCGGTTCCGTTGGAGCATGCGGCGATGGCAAAACCTTGCGACGCGAGTTCGTGCAACGCGCTCATTACATCCGAAAACGCAGGCAGTTGCAGATACTTCGCCATCAATTGGGCGTGCGCTTCCTCCGAAATTGCAATACCCAATTGCGCGCTTACGAACCGGAGCGCCTGTGCCGTGCACACATCGAAGGGAGCATACTTTTTCATGAGGGCGCGGCGAAATGAATATTCGATTTGCTTGCCGCGCCACAGTTCCGACGCTTCCCTGGCCTTTTCGCCGAAAATCGCGCGCAGATCTTCTTCCATATGAAAAGGGTCGATGAGCGTGCCGTACACATCAAAAGCCAGCACTGGAGCGGGACGCGCGTTTGACATAAGTACACCTCGTTCGACAAGCATAGGGTTTATGTGTCCGCAGGGAAACTTCAAAGTGAACTTTTTGTTTTTTTAATTGCGGAGAGCGTGTTTCTAACTTCGCGCATGCCGGGGCAAAACACCTTGCCGCAACCCTGAGATCGTTGTTAGCTAGTCCTCGGCGGGATTGGCAATTTTTTGCGCGCAGGAGAATTAAAACAATCTGGACGCGGGCTGCATCCGAGACAATTCGAAGGCTTTGCCTGGGCTCTGTGCTGGCATTTCTGCCGGTCGCCGCGGCAAAGCCTGCAACATTAACTTCGTCGCCCAAACACACATTGGCCGGGCAGCACCACAAGAGTACAAGAGCGAAGGCCGTTCATCCACGCCATGCCACGCACAAAAAATATTTAATTCGCACTCATACGAACTCTGGATTTGAGCTCGCCTCCGTGCGTATCCCGGAGCGAACTTTTTCGGCCATCGTTGACGCGTCGCCGCTTCCCGCGTTTCCGGACGACTCGGTCCAAAACCAGAACGAGTTGCGACTGCCGCGGCAATCTGCGCGCAAAACGGCTGCGCTGCAAGGCGCCGTAACAGATTCAATCGGACGCGGAATTATCGGCGCAGTTGTTGCCCTGACCAATCGCTCGACTGGAATGACGCGGACAATTTCTACGGATGCGGACGGTGTGTTCCGGTGGACCGACCTCGCGCCGGGAAATTATTTATTGCTGGTTCAGGATAACGAATTCGAAAGTGTGACCCGAGATAACGTGACGCTTGAGGCGGGGGATGTAGTGACTCTCGAACTGACGCTTTCTGCTTCGGCGATCTCTACGACAGCCAACTCCCGCTTGCCCCGCATGCCTGAACTCGGCCTGCCAGCGGCAATTGGTCCAGCAGCAAGCTCGTCTGCTCCTTATAGCAATCTGCGCCGTCGACCTGATGCCGTGCCCGGGCAGGAAATTTCCACGCCGGAAGCGCTGCCGCCGTCGCAAGAAGTTTTTCTGGATGCGCGGGATCGCTGGAACGTTGCGATGCCGGAATGGAATCGTTACGGGCGCGGCGGAGAATATCCCTACGTTCGCGCGAGCCATTGGTGGGATCCGTTCAATCGCAACCGGCTAAAGGGTGATGTGCCAATCTGGGGGCAACAAACATTTCTGAACGTGACCGCGACTTCGGACACTTTTGCCGATGAGCGGCGCGTGCCGTCCATGAGTAACATCAGTTCGGCGCGACCGGGCAGCAGCGATTATTTCGGAAGGGGTGAGCATTTCGCGCTCAGCCAGACATTTCGATTTTCGTTCGATTTATTTCACGGAGACGCTTCGTTTCGTCCGGTCGACTGGCGCATCCAGGTGACTCCCGCCGTGAATGTGAATTATCTGAATGTGCGCGAGCTGGGAATCGTGAATATTGATGTGACCAAAGGTACGACCCGCGTCGACGCGCATGTCGGGCTTCAGGAAGCGTTCGTGGAATATAAGATTCACGATTTAAGCGCCAATTACGATTTTCTTTCGGTGCGCGCGGGTATTCAAAGTTTTTCCAGTGACTTCAGGGGATTTCTTTTTGTCGATGAACAGCCTGGCGTGCGATTTTTTGGAAATCTTCACTCCAATCGCTGGGAATATAACGCGGCCTACTTTAATTTACTGGAAAAAGATACGAATAGCGGGCTGAATACTTTTCAGCCACGCCACCAGCAGGTCATTGTCGCCAATGTTTATACACAGGATTTTGTAAGGCCCGGTTATACGACCGAGTTCAGCATTCACTACAACAAAGACGATGCCAGCGTGCATTACGACGACAATGGTTTTCTGGTGCGGCCCGCGCCCGTTGGAGTTTTTCAGCCGCACGAAATTCGCGCTGCGTATCTGGGCTGGACGGGCAATGGCCACTTCGGCCGCATCAATGTGAACCACGCGTTCTATGAGGCTCTGGGCACCGACAGTCTGAATCCGATCGCTGGACGTCCCGTCACGATCAACGCGCAGATGGGCGCGGCGGAAGTTTCGCTCGACAGGAACTGGATACGATACAAGGTGTCCGCGTTTTATGCGTCGGGCGACGGAAATCCGCGTGACGGCCGCGCGACCGGGTTTGACACGATTGTCGACGATCCTGCTTTTGCTGGGGGAATTTTCAGCTTCTGGGACCGCGAAGAATTGCGTCTGCCCGGCACGGGCATTGCGCTTACTCCAGGAAATAGTCTGCTGCCTAGCATGCGCACGAATAAGGAAGAGGGGCAAGCGAACTTTGTGAACCCGGGAATTTTTCTGGTGAACGCGGGCGCGAATTTCGATTTGACGCCGAAACTAAAAACTTTTTTGAACGTGAATTATTTGCGATTCGTGCGCACCGGGCCCATTGCACTGCTGCTTTTTGAATCGCCGATTCACAATACGATTGGCGTGGATACCAGCGTCGGCTTTCAATACCGGCCGCCGCTATCCGAAAATATTTCCATTACAGGCGGCGCGGCAGCGCTCTTTCCTGGACAAGGGTTTCGCGATATTTTCTCCGGAACGACGCAATTTTCGCTTTTTGCAAATGTACATTTACAATTTTAGCTGAAAATATTTCTGATCGAGCCATTTGATCGCGGAAGACAGAATTGAATTTCAGAATGAATAAACGCACCTGCATTGCGCGGCTTGCTTCAGTTTCCCCATGGGCGGTGCTCGCCTTGAGTATGGCTCTTGTCCTGATTGGCGCGCGAAATTCGATGCCGTCGTTGCGCGCCGCGGATGACAACTCCGGTCCGAATTTAATGAGCCAGACACAGATAGAAGCGGACCGCAAAAGCGCTGGATGCATTTCCTGCCACACGCAGACTGATGAGCCGACCATGCACGCAACCGGGACCGTGCGAATCGGCTGCACGGATTGCCATGGAGGAAATGCGGATGTGCGCGTCGCTTCAAACGTCGCGACCACGTCGCCAGAATACGAACTAGCAAAAAGGAAAGCGCACCCGCAGCCGCACAATCCTAAACTTGCGGATCAATCCGCGAATGCCGAGCGCATTTACACGGATTGGCTCAAGGAGAGCGCCGAGTATGTGCGCTTCGTGAACCCTGGCGATTTGCGCGTCGCGCCGGGAACTTGCGGGCGCACTGGATGCCACACTTCCGAAACGCGCAACGTTTCCACCAGCATGATGACGACTGGCGGAATGCTGTGGGGCGCGGCGCTATACAACAATGGCGGCTATCCGCACAAAGACACGCGATTCGGCGAAAGCTATTCCCGTGAGGGTTTGCCGCAAACCGTTCGAACGATTCCTCAACCTTTGGCAGAGGAAACAAGAACGAAAGGAATTCTGCCTGAGATCACGCCGCTGGAACGTTGGGAAATTTCGCAGCCGGGAAACGTGCTGCGCGTGTTCGAACGCGGCGGCGGCCCGAAAGGCGATGTTGGCGAACCATCACGCGTCGATGATGCGGGCAAACCCGATGACAAGCTCAGCTCGCGCGGATTTGGCACGCTGCTGCGCACCGATCCAGTTTTTCTTGGACTTCAAAAAACGCGCCTGCTCGATCCGCTGCTATCGTTGCCGGGCACCAACGATCAGCCGGGCGATTATCGCGCCAGTGGATGCACGGCTTGCCACGTCGTATACGCGAATGACCGCTCGGCGCAGCACTCTGCTCAATTTTCCGAGTACGGCAATCGCGGCTTCAGCGCGACGAAAGATCCGACCATTCCGCGCGAAGAATCCGGCCATCCCATCCGCCACGAGTTTACGCGCTCAATTCCTTCGAGCCAGTGCATGACGTGCCATGTGCATCCCGGCACGAACATGATGACCACTTATTTTGGCTACACGTGGTGGGACAACGAATCCGACGGTGGCGCGATGTATCCGAAAGTGCAGCACAATCCAACGGAGCAAGAAAAATTTAACGTGTCGCAGCGCAACCCGGAAGGCGCGGCGGCGCGCGGGTTGTGGAGCGACGTGAAATTTCTGGCGGATACCGGCACCGCCGCATTTAACGCGAAATTGAAAGACACGCAGTTCGCGGATTTTCACAGCCATGGGTGGCTATTCCGCGCTGTGTTTGCGCGCGATCGCGAAGGCCATTTGCTGGATGAAAAAGGTACAAGTGTTTCAGCGGACGATCCGAAAAAGTTTGATAAGGCCGCGCACCTTGCCGACATTCACCTGCAAAAAGGCATGCAGTGCGTGGACTGCCACCTGGAGCAGGACAGCCACGGCACGGGAAAACTTTACGGCGAGCCGCGCGCCGCGATTGAAATGGATTGCGTCGATTGCCACGGAACAATTTCGCAACCCGCGACGCTTGTCACTTCCGGGCCGGCGGCAACAGGCGGCGGAACGCATCTCGATGCGCTGCGCACGCCGTGGCGCGAGCGGCAATTTGAGTGGCGCGACGGAAAATTAATTCAGCGCTCGATGATGGATCCGCATATCGAATGGGAAGTGGTGCAGACGCTCGATTCGATCACACCGGGAAACGCGCACTACAACGAGAAATCGCGTCTGGCGAAAACGATGCGCAAGGACGGCGTGACCTGGGGCGATGTGCCAAAGGACGAAGCGCAACTCGCGCACGCGAACAGCAGCATGACGTGCTACTCCTGCCACACTTCGTGGACGCCGAATTGTTTCGGCTGCCACCTCTCGATGACTGCAAACGAGAAGCGGCCAATGCTGCATAACGAAGGGCTCACGACGCGCAACTGGACTGCCTACAATTTTCAAGTGCTGCGCGATGACGGCTACATGCTGGCGGTGGACGGCAGCGTGACCGGGCATCGCGTGGCGCCGGCGCGATCTTCGTGCGCGATTCTCGTAAGCTCGCAAAACGCAAATCGCGAGTGGCTGTATAACTCGCAGCAAACGGTTTCCGCCGAAGGCTTTTCCGGACAGGCGTTTTCTACGTTCGTGCCGCACACGGTGCGCGCGCGCGAAACAAAACAGTGCACCGATTGCCACGTCTCCGCCGCGCGGGACAACAATGCGTGGATGTCCATGCTGCTTTTGCAAGGCACCAATTTTCTAAATTTTATGGGCCGCTACGTGTACGTGGCCACGGGCAATAAAGGTTTTCAGGCTGTAGTGACCGCTGAGCATGATGAGCCGGAGGCCGTGATTGGCAGCGATTTGCAGCGCATGGCGTATCCCAATGATTTCCGCATGCACGAAGATCGCAAGCGCGAACTCACATCTGCCTATGGGCACGGCGGAAACGTTCTGGATATTCAGTTGCGCGGAGAATATGCGTATGCGGCGATGGGCGAGGACGGGTTCCGCGTTTTTGACGTCGCGAACATCGATAACAAAGGTTTTTC
>DATAPT010000073.1:0-10287 GCA_036265065.1 Candidatus Acidiferrales bacterium
GTGCGGCTTTAGCCGCTGAAGTTCCAATCTTGCAGTTCTCACACAGACTCTGAAGCTCGCGCTACTTTTTCCCGTTCATTGCAATTCGTGGAATTTTCCCGCTTTTCGGAATTTCACCCGCATCGAAATCCGCAAGCCATTCCCGCACAGTCACGCGCAGTTTTTCAATTTCCAGATCGCCATAAATTTCCGGGAATCGATCCAGCTTCCAAAGTCCCTCGCGAAGCAGGTTTCGCGTTCCCAATAAATTCGCGCGCGAGTGGTGATGAAATGCCGCGGCAATCTGAATCAAACCCTGCAGGAACATTTTTTCCGGGTTGGGCGTCTTCAACCACACTTCTTCCCAATGCTCGTGCGCATCGTAAAATCGCGCCGAATTAAACGCGTCTAGACCTTGCCTGTACAGCCGATCTTTTTCGTGGGCATCCATGCGTGTTTTACGCGCGATCAGATAATTTAATGATCCATTCATCATACCAAACGTCAAATGAGCGCGCCCTGCCTGTAGCAATAGCGTAGTTTCTAATGGAGTGAATCGTGAATATGAATTTCCCTCTTTATTACCGCCCGAGTTAATATGGTTAGCCTTCGCGAATCAGAGGTTCTTGCGTGTCGAAATTCAATTTAGTGCTGCTCATTCATGCGCACCAGCCCGTCGGAAATTTCGATGACGTGATGGAGCGCACCTACCAGCAATCGTACCTGCCGTTTGTGGAGTGTCTCGCGCGCCATCCGCGCGTTCGCATGGGGCTGCATTACACGGGATCGCTCATCGAGTGGCTGGCGGAGATGCATCCCGAATACATACAGCGCGTGGGCGCGCTGGTGGCCCGCGGCCAGGTGGAAATTGTTGGCGGCGGATTTTATGAGCCGATCCTCGTGGCCATTCCCTATGTTGATCGCATTGACCAGATCCGGCGGCTAAGCAATTTTGTGGAAAAACATTTTGGGAAGCGGCCGCAGGGCGCCTGGCTAGCCGAGCGCGTCTGGGAACCACAATTGCCTACAGCCCTGGCGGAAGCCGGGGTGGATTACACGTTGGTCGACGACAGCCATTTTCTGACTGCCGGGCGCGAAATTCCGGAACTCTTCGGCTATTACGTGGCGGACGATTGCGGCAAAACGGTGAAGGTGATTCCCGGTCTGCAGGAATTGCGCTACCTGCTTCCTTTTGGCACCGTGGAGGATTCCATCGCATTCCTCCGCCGTTCGGCGAACGATCATCCCGGCGGAATGGCGTCCATGGGCGACGACATGGAAAAATTTGGCGCCTGGCCGCATACCTATGAACATTGCTATCGCGACGGGTGGCTCGACCGTTTCTTCAGCGCCATCGAAGCGAATTTCGAGTGGCTGGAAATGGTGCCGCCAGGAGAGGCGTTGGCAACGCACTCGTCTCTCGGCCGTGTCGATCTGCCGACCGCATCCTACACGGAAATGATGGAGTGGGTTTTACCTACTTCCGTCAGACAAAAATTTCATTCCCTTGTCGAGGAATTTTCCGGACGCCCTGACGTGCGCCGGTTCCTGCGCGGAGGTTTCTGGCGTGGTTTTTTCAGCAAGTATGCCGAAGCCAATCTGTTGCACAAGAAAATGCTTCGCGTCTCCTCGAAATTACGGGGCGAAGGAATTAAGAGTTCGCGGCGGGGAACTAAGGGCGATGTCCTTCGCTCGCGGGCCATTACGCATTTGCTGCGTGCGCAATGCAATGACGCCTATTGGCACGGAATTTTCGGCGGTCTGTACGCGCCGCATCTGAGAACCGAACTGTGGCGCGAGCTTGTTCGCGCGGAAACCATTGCCGACGGCCTGCATCACGGCGCAAAACCGTATCAGACCATGACGCGGCTCGATTTTGACGCCGATGGCAGGGAAGAAATCGAAATCACTTCTCCGGACTTTGCCGCCCTGATTAAGCCCTCGGACGGAGGAACACTGGAAATTCTTGATTTCCGCCCCAGCGCGGTTACGCTGATCAATTCGCTGCAGCGCCGCGTCGAGGCCTATCATTCCCGCTTGCAGAATTTGTCGCAACCTGCAGGCAAGGTTGCCTCCATCCACGATCAGACGCTCGCGAAGGAACCCGGCCTCGAAAAATATTTGAAATATGACCGCTGGCCGCGAAACACATTCCGGCTTTTGCTTTTCGCGCCGGGAAAAAAGCACGCGGATTTTGAAGCCCTTCGTCTGGAGGAGAGCGCGCCGTTCGCAGGCGGAGATTATCAGGTGGATCAGGCCAGCGCCGACGAAGTTACGCTCAGCAAGGAAGCTCCTCTGCGTCAATTGAATGCGGGCGCGGATCCAAAATCAATTCTTGCCGCGACAAAGGTTTTGCAATTTGAAAAGCAGGATCACGGCTTCGACGTTCGTTGCAGGCTTGAGCTTTCGCTGAAAGATACGGACTACATTGCGGAAGGCGCGGAGAATTCCACGCATTTCCTCGTGGGCCTGGAGATCGTAATCAACCTGCTTGCGCCCAATGTCCCGGATCGTTATATCGAATTTGCCGGCGCTCGCAAACCATTGGAGTGGAGCGGCGTGGTCGATGAAAAGAAATTACGGATCGCGGACGAATGGCAAAATGTTACCGTGGAAGTCGATGCTCCGAGCACGTGCCATTTCTGGATTTCGCCCATTCAAACTGTTTCCGAATCGGAAGAAGGCTTCGAGCGCGTCTACCAGGGTTCCCAAATTCTGGGTGTGTGGAGCGTCAGGCTGGACCCGGCAAAACCCTGGAGCGGTGAAACGGTCCTGCATATTTCCAAAACGCACACTTCCTGATTTTGCCAGGCATTTAAACGGCAAACAGCAGGTTTTCAGCGAACGGCCATTCCTTATCGATCCACTGGGAATCACAGCGAAAGCCGTTGCGCTCCGCCATGGCGGGGACATCTTCTGCGCGATATTTGTGCGAGCTTTCCGTCCAGATCGTCTCATCCTTTAAAAATGAAACGGTACATCCCGCGCCGGGAATCCTGACGTGCTGGTCGCGCAGGGAACGCAAATGCATTTCCACGCGCTGGTGCTCTTCACTGTAGCGAGCCTCGTGCCGGAACTCCGTCAGATCGAAATCCGCGCGAAGCTCACGATTAATACGCGCAAGCAGGTTCAAATTAAACGCGGCCGTCACTCCCAGCGCGTCGTCATAAGCCGCGAACAATTGCGGACGCGGCTTTTCGAGATCGGTGCCCAGCAAAAGTGCGTCGCCGGGAAGCAGAATGCCCCGCACTTCACTCAGAAACCGTTCGCCCGCGTCGCGATCGAAATTTCCAATCGTGCTTCCCAAAAACAAGACAAGGAGATGATCATTTTCCTGGCGCTGCGCGGAGGCCGCCAGCAGGCCGTCCAGATACGGCCGCTCGAATCCCACGATGCTGATGCATTCGATCTGTCCCAGTTCGCTCTCACAGCGGGCCAGTGCCGTGGGTGATATTTCAATCGGACAATACGTCGTTGCGCATTGCCGCCGCGCCAGCGCCTCGAGAATCCAGCGTGTTTTTTTGCCGCTACCGCTTCCGAGTTCCGCCACCATCAACTGTGGCGTAAGCCGCGAAACAATTTCCGCCGCGTGATCGTGCAAAATTCGTTCGTCGGCCCGCGTTAACCCGTATTCGGGGAGCAGCGTGATGACTTCAAAAAGCGCCGAGCCGATTTCGTCGTACAAATATTTGGAGGGAAGCTCTTTTTGTCCCGCGCGGCACAATCCCGAGCGTACTTCCCGTGCGAGGTCCGATCTCGAATGTTGCGCAGCGACCGCTGTTGCCATGGCGTGTCCTCGATTCTAGTCTTTGCCGGATGATTATCGTTCGACGCAGCGGAATTTGGCGTACACGTAGGGATAATGTGGCTGAAACCAGTTCCGGAAGGATCGGCGTAGCATGCACGCAGCCGTGCGTGGCGAACCGCCCTTCATCACGAAATGCTTGCCATCGAAGAAATTAGCGGAATATCCCGGATAAAAAGAAAATGCCTGAAAGCCAGGAAACGGCTCAAAGGGTGAACGGGTCCATTCCCAACCGTTTCCCACGAGGTCAGCAACGCCGAACGCGCTGTTGCCCGCTGGATACGATCCGACGGAAACGGGATCCCAGCGCTGAAAATCAAAGTTGCCATGCTCGCGAGATGGTGCATCCGAACCCCATGGGTAGGCACGCTCTATGCCATCCGGCGTACCGCACGCCGCTCGGTGCCACTCCGCTTCGCTAGGCAATTCTTTGCCTACCCATCGCGCATAGGCCGAAGCTTCGTCATGGCTGACATACGCGGGCCAATCGAGGGGCAACGAAATCTCCGCGAACATCGCGCGGTAACCCCACGCATCGCCTTTCGGAACCCAAAAAGTTGGCGCGCGGCGCTTTTCAGTGGAAATCCAGTTCCACCCGGCATCGGTCCACAGATCGCGGCGCTCGTAACCGCCGTCACGCAGGAATTGAAGGAAATCACGATTCGTGACATTGAGCATCTCAATGCGGAACGCAGGGACCAGAACGCGATTTTCCTCAAACTCATTGTCCCAACCAAACGACGCGCCATCCTTGCGAGGGAGGCCAAGCGTCGCCGTCCCTTCAGGAATTGCGATGCTTCTCTGGATGTGCGTTGGAGCAAATGGCGCGGGTGGCGTATGCTGGGCTAGTTTGCGGTTCCCCTGCAACTGGTGCAGCATGTAACAGAGGGTCTCAGAATGCATCAGACGATGTTCGATCGCCACGTCGAGCAAGCGCCCGAGTTCCTGCCGCCCCAATTCGGGGTCTTTTGCCCCTGCGTCCTTGATTGCAACATTCAGCTGATCGCGAAGGCGCTGGCAGTATTCCCGAACTTGATCCTCCGAAGGCCAATCCTTCGGTTGGTCCGTGGGCAATCCACCCTCCACCGGATCGATTCCAAACGCAAAAAGCTGATCGAACTGGGGATGGAAAGAAGAAAGGCCAAGCGGTTCGCGCAAAAGGTTCCAGTCAAAAGCTTCGAGGTGCCCCAAGTAAAAAATTATCCGATGGCGTTCAGGAACGGGGCGATCATAAAGCGCGCCGGGATGAACAACCCTGAACAGCTCCTCGCTGCGGGCTCGTGCCGATTGAAGGCGCGCAAAAAGCTGATCGGCGTGGGAAGATTGTTCGGCTGCGGTCGAGGTCATAGTTCACCAGCGTGTTTAGATGTATTTGCTGCCGACTGGATTCACCGGCGAAGCACAACGCCGACTTCTACTATGATCGGGTTTCCCCAAACGGGAAGTCAATACATGATCTCAGGGAGGGCCAAAGTGAGGCGTTCATGGCCCAGAGGCTCTAAGGCGTGACTCTGCCAACTGATTCATTACAAGATACATACGCAATTACATTCCAGAATGCGAGCTACCGCCTTTCCTCGGGTAGCGCGCTTATTTCTAATTTGAATCTCAGCGTTGCCCGTGGCGAAACCCTGATTCTGCTTGGCAGGAGCGGTTCGGGCAAAACCACCACGTTAAAACTTATCAACCGCCTCCTGGATGCTACCGAGGGCGAAATCTTGATTGCGGGAAAGTCTATTCGCTCGCTGGACCCCATTGAATTGCGCAGAGGAATCGGCTATGTCATTCAGGATGCTGGGCTTTTTCCGCATTGGAGCGTGGAGCGAAACGTTGGTTTGGTGCCCACGTTGGATGGCTGGCCAAAGGAGAAAATCCAGGGGCGCGTCCGTGAAATGCTCATGCTCGTGGGCCTGGCACCTGAGGAATTCGCCAAACGACGTCCCTCGGGCCTCTCAGGTGGGCAGAAGCAGCGTGTAGGAGTCGCCAGGGCCCTCGCCGCCGATCCTCCTATACTGCTCATGGATGAGCCGTTCGGTGCGCTCGATCCCATTACGCGCTCGGACCTTCAGAATGAGTTTCGAACGCTGGCGGCGCGGCTCAAGAAGACCATTGTGTTCGTCACGCACGATGTCCGCGAAGCTCTCTTCCTCGGCACCCGCATCGCGGTGCTCGACCAGGGGCGACTAATAGGAATCTATACTCCCAACGAATTTCTTAAAGCCAGCGAACCGGAAATTCATGCGTTTGCCGCGTCATTGCATTCAGGCGCGGCGGGTGAGGGGGCGGAATGAAATGGTATGAGTTCTTGCTGCACAACCGCGCGGAAGTTTTTCAGCGGATGATCGAGCACCTTGGGCTGGTTGCTGCCTCCATGGCCATCGCACTTGCAGTTGGGCTGCCGTTGGGGATTGCGCTCGTTCGCCGCGAGAAACTGCAGCGATGGGTGATTGGAACTGCCAATGTCCTGCAAACAATTCCCAGCCTTGCGCTCTTCGGATTCCTGATTCCCGTTCCTTGGATTGGCGGAGTAGGGGCAAGCACGGCGATCGTTGCTCTTTCGTTGTATGCGCTCCTTCCCATTTTGCGAAATACTTCCACCGGGATCCTTGAGGTCGATCCGGCAGTCGTCGAGTCCGCGATTGGCATGGGCATGACCCCGCGACAGGTGCTGTGGCAAGTGCAGCTGCCGCTTGCGGCGCCCGTGCTGCTCGCAGGGATTCGCGTGGCGACTGCCATGTGTATCGGCGTGGCCACGGTGGCGGCGGCGATCGGAGCAGGCGGTTTGGGAGTTTTTATCTTTCGCGGGCTGGCCATGGTGAATAATCAAGTGATTCTCGCCGGGGCAATTCCTGCGGCGGGCATAGCGATTGCCGTGGATTCCGGATTGGGTTACTTCCAGAAAAGTGTCGACAAAAGATGAGTGACTCGCCCGGCTTGGCCACCCTGAGGGGCGGAATGTCACGGTTTGCAGTCAGCACGCTTATTTTTGGCGTGTTTGTTTTGCTTTTTGCGACGGGTTGCAAGAAGCAGGGCGGTGGGGAAGCCATCGTAGTCGGCTCAAAAAATTTTACAGAACAGATTATCCTTGCGGAATTATTTGCGCAGCAGATTGAGGCGCATTCGGCTCTGCGCGTGGAGCGCAAACTGAATCTTGGCGGAACTTTTATCTGCCAGGATGCGCTGGTCTCTGGAAAAATTGATTTGTACCCGGAATACACGGGCACCGCGCTTACGGCTGTTTTAAAGGAACCTCCTCAAAACAATCCTCCGGAAGTTTTCCGCATTGTGAAGGAAGAGTATCAAACCAAGTTTAATGTCGAGGAAATGCCGCCGCTCGGTTTCAACAATACCTTTGCGATGGTCGTTCGCGGCGAAGACGCTGATAAATTGCATCTGCGCACGGTTTCCGACATCGCGCCCTATGCCTCCAAATGGCGCGCGGGATTTGGCTACGAATTTATGGAGAGGCCGGACGGATATCCCGGCTGGGTAGCCGCCTACGGGCTGCATTTTGCCACAGCGCCTCGAATCCTCGACCTTGGATTGCTCTACCGCGCCCTCGCGGATAAGAAAGTTGACCTCGTTGCCGGAAACTCGACGGATGGAGTGATTGCGTCCTTGCACATGGTCGCGCTGGAGGACGATCGCCATTATTTCCCGCCCTACGAAGCTGTGCCGCTTGTGCGGCGGGCGACGCTCGAGAAGCATCCCGAAATTCGCGATGCGATTGGCGCGCTGGCCGGAAAAATATCTGTGGATGAAATGCGAACGATGAATTTCGCGGTGGATGGAGAGCAGCACGACCCTGCTGAGGTGGTCCGCGCATTCCGCAAATCGAAGGGGTTGTAGAGAACCGCGCGGCAAATATTTTGAAAATCGATAAAAGTTCAGGTTAGCTTTTGGCGGAAGACCGGCTTCCAACTCCGATGTAAACGCTCCAGGCAGACCACCTCACCGATAAAGAAGCTATCCCTTTCTGCCGATAGGGATAGGGATGAAAGAAAGCCGGATAGAACCCAGGGTCAATATGAACCTGCCGATTGTGGCGTGGTGGGAGGACGAAGCTGGAAATCAGCGCTTTTCTCACGGCAAATTGGAAGACATCTCCAACGCCGGGTTGCGGTTTCGGTCCCGAGAAGAAATTCCCATCGGAACCAAACTTTTTCTGCGCACCCCGATGGGAGAGTATGTCGGCAAAATTGTGCGTTCCAGTCAGGATGGGGAGGAATTTAACCTGGGCATCAGAAAAGTGTCTGAGCGGAAACCTTCAGGCAAACACGTCAAGCTTTAATGGATAGGAATAAATTCATTCATTAGAACTGTCTGGCTGGAGTTGCCCGTGGCAATTCGTCTCTGCTAGAGTGCGTGCGTATGCCAATCGTTAAAATTCAAATGATCAAAAGTTGAATTCGGATTCGCAGGATTTAGAACCTCCCTCTGATATGACAATCGATAATCGAAGGCTCACAAATATTGCGAAAGCACTTGGCGGACGGCGAATTGGAGTGATTGGCGACTTCATGCTGGACCGGTACGTGTGGGGTTCGGCCACGAGGCTTTCGCCAGAAGCCCCTGTGCCAGTCGTGGATTTCAAGGATGAAACGCAGGTGCTGGGCGGCGCGGGAAACGTGGCTCGAAATCTGGCCGCGCTCGGCGCGAAAGTTCTTCCCTTCGGAGTGGTTGGCGAGGATGAAGACGGGCGCGCGATTCGTGAACTTTTTGAAGAAGACGGCATGGCCACAAAAGGAGTGATCGCCAATACATCCCGCCTGACAACGGTAAAAACCCGCATCGTCGCCAAAAATCAGCAAATCGTACGCGTCGATCGCGAGCGCCGCGAACCCCTTCATCCCGCGCTCGAAGACCGCCTGGTGCGCGCCATACTCAACGCGCTTCCGCGCCTGGATGCACTCGTGATTTCAGATTACGACAAGGGTGTGATTACCGATAAGCTCGCGGATCGCGTTCTCGCCGAATGCCAGCGACGCGGCGTGCCTGCGCTCGTGAAGCCGAAAGAATCCCGCCTGCTGCTTTATCACGGCGCAGCTATGATTGTGTGCAACGCAAAAGAAGCGCACTTTTTTATCAGCCGCAAATTTGAGGACGACGATTCAGTGGAGTTGGGAGGAAAGGCGCTGCTTGCGCATTTCGGATGCGCGGCTGTGGTTATCACGCGCGGGCGCGAAGGGCTCAACGTCTTTGAGAAAGACGAGAAAAAAAGTTTTCACGTATCGGCCACCAGCAGCGAAATCAGCTACGATCGCGTCGGGAAAGCAGGAGTCGAGCGGTCGGCCCACGGCCGTCAGGTTTTCGATGTGACCGGAGCCGGCGACACGGTGCTGTCGGTTCTGGCGCTGGCGATCGCGGGCAGGATTCCTGTCCGTGAGGCCGCCATGTTGGCAAATGCGGGAGCAGGAGTTGTCGTGGGGAAACTTGGGACTTCGATAATCACGCCAGAAGAATTATTCGCCGCAGTCCGCGAACTTCATTAAAAATATTTCTGAGCGCATTCAGTAGGACAGGCTTCAGCCTGTCTGGTTTTGATTTCCGTGAAATCAGAAGTAAACCGGACAGGCTGAAGCCTGTCCTACTGAAGAATTTATGGCGGTGGGAAACTCATCGACTGGTCAGAGCGTTCAATCCACAACTGCACTTCGCGATTTCTCGCGGATTTAATGGTTTCCTCAGCCTTCGGAAACGTATCGTATTCGCTGAGTTCAATCACCACGACGACGCCAGTCCCGCCCTTGGGAGGCACTTCCGCAGTTTCAATTCGATAGCTTTTGATGGGGCTGTAATAGCCATTCGGCCCCCAGAAACTCAGGAAATCCTGATAAGAAAAACCCGCATGAGGATGCCAGATCTGGTAAGCCTGCTGCGTATCGCCGGCCACAATCGCATTCATGAAGCGGTTGGCTGTATGTTTTTCAGTCGAGTACCTCAGCAAGAACCAGATTCCGCCCGCAATTAAGAGCGCCAGAACAACACTGCTGATGACGTAGCGCAAGGCCTTGGATTTCGGTTCCTCGGCGCCTGCGTCGAGTAGTCCCATGAACATTTCTCCCTTAGGCATCCTAAATCTGCCTCTTGAATAAAGCAACGGAGAGACTGACGAGCACAATCGAAAATCCGGTCAGAATAAGAATATCCGAATAAATGCCGGAGAAACCCGTGTTTTTCAAGAGCAGCGCCTTCAGTGCGTGCACCGCGTAAGTGAAAGGATCGATGTACGAAATCCATCGCAGCCAGACGGGAAATCCCTCGACCGGATAAATCGCACCCGAAGGAAAGTAAAGAAGCGTATTCAGCACGCCGAACATTGCGCGCGGCACAAGCGGATCGCTGACGCGAACCATCAGCAAAAACATGAAGCTGATCATGGCGATCGATGTTATGCCCAGCACGCTCATCAGAAAAAGCAGCCGCACTGGGTCCCACAAGCGATCGATGCCGGCGATCAATCCGCCAATAATCGTAATCGTCGTACCGGCCATCAGTCCTTT
>DATAPT010000074.1:0-3731 GCA_036265065.1 Candidatus Acidiferrales bacterium
TTCAGCGCTCATCGGTTTCAATATTCACCAGGTTCAGCGCTCACCGGACTCAAAGAGGAACGGGCGTGGTTTCCATGATTTCGCGCAAAACCATTTCGGATTGCGTCGATTTTTTCTGCGTTGCCGCGTAGCGTGAGTTCACCACCACGCGGTGGGCGAAGACCGGTACAACCAGTTGCTTGAAATCATCGGGCGTGCAGAAGTCGCGCGCTTCGAGAAACGCGCGCGCTTGCGCCGCGCGCTGCAGCATCAGTAAACCGCGCGGGCTAACGCCGAGCGTAAGTTGCTCCGAAGTTCGCGTGCGCTCGACGATGTCCAGGGCGTAATCGCGCAGACTGTCATCCACGCGCACTTTTTCAACTGCGCGCTGCATGACTTCCACTTCCTCGGCTTCCATCACGGGCGTGATTTCAGCGGCCGCGTTGCGTCCGCTGGCATGCTGCTGCATGATTTCGCGCTCGCTGTCGCGCGAGGGATATCCCATGCCAATGCGCAAAATAAAGCGGTCCAGCTGCGATTCCGGCAGCGGATATGTTCCGTGGTGCTCCACAGGATTCTGCGTGGCCAGCACCATGAAAGGGTGAGGCAGCTTATAAGTGTGGTTGTCGACGGTCACCTGCGCTTCATTCATGGCTTCCAGCAGCGCGGACTGCGTCTTGGGGGTGGTGCGGTTAATTTCATCCGCAAGAATAATATTGGCGAAAATCGGGCCTGGCTTGAAGTCGAAGCGCTGCTCAATCTGGTTGAACACGCTGGTACCCACCACGTCGGACGGAAGCAGGTCAGAGGTAAACTGGATGCGCTGGAACGAGCAATGGAACGAATTAGCGATGGCCTGCGCGAGGGTCGTTTTGCCCACGCCGGGCACGTCCTCGATCAGCAAATGGCCTTTTGCCAGCAGGGCGACCAGCGAGAGGCGGATCACCTCGTCCTTGCCGCGTATCACGCGCGCAATGTTTGCCTGCAACTGCGAGATAAGATTTGCCGTCATGGTGGTCATTGGGTTGAAAATCCCTATCGCTTCTGCTACAAACGAAGCTTGATTTCCGGGCGATTAGCTCAGTGGTTAGAGCGCTCGCTTCACACGCGAGAGGTCCAAGGTTCAAGTCCTTGATCGCCCACCACTCTCCAAGCACTCCTATGTTGCCATTGTTTCCCAGAAATCTTTAACACTTGCCATTTCCACTGTGCCTAAAAAGTTTTGATGTGGCACCTATAGCAAAGGTTTCGTGCACGCCAAGCGCTTGGTAAATTTTATTATTTGCGGTTGGGAGACTAAGCCCCGCAGGATGAACAGACTGCGCTTCCGCTATGATACTCTGGCGAGTGTCTGGAATTGTCTTGCTGGTTGTTGAGAAGGGGCTGCTTCTTCATCCTCAGCTTAAAAAGGAACAAAAAAGTGACGGCGACGCTGCGATTTCTTCAGTTCCTCTCGCTTGGCTGCTGGCTGGGCAGCATTATCTTCTTCATCGTTTTCACGGCGGGCATTTTTTCCGTGATGCCCACCAAAGACCTCGCCGGACTCGTGGTTGGCTATTCGCTCGCGAGATTGCACATTATGGGCATTGTCGCCGGCTGCGTTTACCTGCTCTCCACGGTCGTTTTGGAGCGATCGGTCGCGGCACTTGTGCGGCCCGCCGCGCTGCTGGTGTTTGTCATGATTTTGTGTACGATGGCCTCGCAATACGGCGTGATCGCACGGATGGACGCGCTGCGCGCGCAAATGGGCTCGGTCGACGCCACGACCGCGGATAATCCTCTGCGTGTGGCCTTCGACCGATTGCATCAGTATTCTGTGCGCCTAGAAAGTGTCGTGCTATTCTCAGGCTTGGCGGCATTGTTTCTAACAGCGCGAAGAAAATAGCGCAGTATGATTTCGTAGAGGCCGTCCGATTTGTGGACGGGCGATTTTTTTGAATTTTGCGGTTGAATCAAAATAAATCTAAAACTCATACCCCACGGGAGGAAATCAAGATGGAAGTTTCCGCATTCTGGCAAAAAGCTGAGCAGGAAATTGCGAAATACGATTTGCTGAAGCACCCCTTTTATCAGGCATGGTCCGCGGGCGAATTGACGAAGGAAGATTTGAAGTTTTATGCCGAGCAGTATTTCCACCAGGTTTCCGCGTTCCCCACGTACCTCTCCGCGCTCCATTCGCGCCTGCCCGAAGGGTCAATGCGCCGCGATGTGCTCGCCAACGCCTACGAAGAGGAATGCGAAGGTGTGGCGCACTCCGATCTGTGGCTGCGATTTGCCGAAGGCATGGGAAGCACGAGCGCTAATCACGGGGAAAATGTGCGCGTCCCTGAAATGAATGAATTAGTGAATGCTTTCCGCGCGCTGGCAAAAGATGCGCCGGTGGCTGCCGCGTTCGGAGCGCTCTTTGCCTACGAATCGCAAGTGCCGAAGATCGCCGCCGAAAAACGAAATGGCCTGAAGCAACATTACAGAGCCGATGAACGCGCATGCAGCTACTTCACGCTGCACGAAAAAGCGGATATTCACCACTCAAGCGTGTGGCGAAAAATTATTTCCACATTGGTGGAGCAGGATGATCGCCACGCCGCCGAAGCCCTCGATGGAATGTCCCGCGCCACGCAGGCCCTGTGGACGGCCCTCGACGGAATCGAACGCGAGCGCCCCAATCGCAAACTCGCAAGCTGCGCGCAGCCAATGATGAATTAGTTTTAAGTAAAACAGGCTTCAGCCTGTTTTCTTTTGACTTTTGTTACATCCACAGAAATCAAGAGCAGACAGGCTGAAGAGTATGTGTGAGGACCTCAAAATTGGACCTTCAGCGGCCAATCAGGCTGCGGAAAAACCCAATACTCTATCATTCTGAGCGAAGCGAAGAATCTCTCCATGTTTCTTTTCCCATACATAAATCGAAGAGAGATTCTTCGCTTCGCTCAGAATGACAGAACAAGACCTTTTTCCCGCAGCCTGTTCAGCCTGTCCGCACATTCAACGCGCATTTCTCACCGGATTGTATGTTTCCTGGGACCGCCTCAATGCAATTCGTGCCAACTGTGCCTGGAGATTTCGAAAACCATCCCGGTTGGGTCGCGTTGCCATGACGCACCGTTTTCACGCTGAGGTGGCGCGGGTCCATCTATTGCGCTGAGAGGGTCAGTTTAATTCTTCATTAACTTCGTCTTTTTCTTCGCGGCAACTCTGTCCGCATTTCTCTCCTCCACCGCGCGCCACAAATACCAGCACGCAATCGACCGGTAAGGCCTCCACCGTTCCGCATGTTCGAGGATCGCCTTGGGCTTCGGCGTATCCTCCAGCCCGTAGACATGCTGAAATCCTTTTTGAATTCCATAATCCTTAAGCGGCAGCACGTCCGGCCGGCCCAGTTGAAACATCAGAAACATGTGCACGGACCATTCGCCGATCCCGTGCACTTGCGTCAGCCGCTCCAATATTTCTTCCTCGCTCATGCGCCGAATCGCGGCCAGCGATGGCACGGTTCCATCGATCGTCTTTTTGGCGAGATCTTTAACAGCTGCAATTTTCTGCCGCGACAATCCAGCACGGCGCAGTTTCGTTTTCCTGGCACGAAGAATTTCTTCCGGCGTAGGAAATTTACCGTCCGTGCCCAGCGCCTTTACGCGTCCGAAAATGGTTGCGGCCGCCGCGCCCGCGAGTTGCTGGTAAACAACAGCCCGCAGCAGGCTTTCAAAAGGAGCTTGCGGTTTTTGTTTCTTGGTGGGAAACGATCCGACCTT
>DATAPT010000075.1:0-1691 GCA_036265065.1 Candidatus Acidiferrales bacterium
CAGCTCGCCGAGCGGGCCGGCGTTCCCATGGTTGCCGGAACAAAAGAACCAATTGAAAATCACGAAAATGCCGCGCAGATTGCTAAATCGCTTGGCTATCCCGTGTTGCTCAAAGCCGTTGCGGGTGGCGGCGGGAAAGGGATGCGCCTCGTCGCTGCGGATTCAGACATGCCCGCCGCTTGGCGTGATGCTTCCTCTGAAGCTCAAAACGCTTTTGGCGATGCGCGTCTTTATCTGGAAAAGTACGTAGACCGGCCGCGCCACATTGAAATTCAAATTTTTGGCGACACCCACGGCCACATCGTCTACCTCGGCGAGCGCGAATGCTCAGTGCAGCGCAGGCACCAAAAAGTAATCGAGGAATCGCCCTCGCCCGTCATGACGCCGGATTTGCGACGCGCCATGGGCGAAGCCGCCGTGCGTCTTGCAAAAGAAGCCGCGTACACGAATGCTGGCACAGTGGAATTTCTGGTGGACGCCTCGCGCAAGTTTTATTTTCTCGAAGTGAATACGCGCCTGCAGGTGGAGCATCCAGTCACGGAAATGGTAACGGGCCTGGATCTTGTAAAATTGCAAATCCGGGTCGCTGCCGGCGAGGCAATTCCCTTTTCACAACAGGACGTCACTCTCACCGGACACGCCGTCGAGTGCCGCCTCTACGCGGAAGATCCCGCCAATCAATTTTTCCCGTCGCCCGGAAAAATTCTTTTGCGCCGCACGCCTTCCGGCCCGGGAATCCGCCTGGATGATGGCGTGTACGAAGGTTTCACAGTTTCCACCGAATACGATCCGATGCTTGGCAAGCTGATTGCCTACGGACAGGACCGCGTGGAAGCGATTGCGCGTCTCGATCGAGCGCTCGAAGAGCATTCGGTCACCGGAATAAAGACAAATGCAAGCCTGCTACTCAGCAGTCTCCGCGATCCCGATTTTGCGAGCGGAGAAATTTATACCCGCTGGCTCGACGAACGGCTGCCTCAGCTCCTGGCAACACAAAAAGCTAAGGAAAAAGACACAGCCGCAGAGGACGCTGCCGCGCTTGCGGCATTATTGCAATTTTTAAAAGCGCAGAAATCGTCGAGTCCGGGCGAATCCGTCCCGTCGAGCAATTCGAGATGGAAGCGCCAGGCGCGCACCGAACAGATTGACCGCAGCGAATAGCGGCGCAAAAAATCAGCCAGTGAAACGAAACGATGAAATATGAAATTGTGATTAACGGAGCCAGCCACAGCGTGGAGTTCACCCTGCCCGTGAACGGTTCCTCACGCGTAAAGTTCACAATGGATGGACGGCAAGTTGCCGCCTGTGCCGTACCCGTTTCGCCCGCCGCGTATTCCATTCTTCTCGACGGAAAGTCACTTGAAGTCACGACCGAAGAAAGCACCGATGGCTTTGCAGTTCGCGTAAACGGGCGCGAATTTCAAGTGCAGGTTGTGGACCCGCGATCCTGGCGTCGCGCCCATGGTTCAGGCGTGGAACTGGAAGGGCGCCAGCAACTAGTCGCGCCGATGCCTGGAAAAATCGTGCGCGTTCTGGCGGCCGTGGGTCAGCAGGTCAGTGCCGGTGACGGACTGCTGGTGATTGAAGCCATGAAAATGCAAAACGAAATTCGCTCGCCCAAATCCGGCAAAGTAGAAAAATTGGCGCGCGAAGGTCAAACCGTGAATGCAGGAGAGGTGCTAGCCGTAGTG
>DATAPT010000076.1:0-6083 GCA_036265065.1 Candidatus Acidiferrales bacterium
GGCTGCGGAAAAAAGGCCTTGTTCTGTCATTCTGAGCGAAGCGAAGAATCTCTCTTCGATTTAAGTATATGGAAAGAAACAAGGAGAGATTCTTCGCTTCGCTCAGAATGACAGAGTATTGGGTTTTTCCGCGGCTTGTTCAGCCTGCGGGGTTTAGTGCAAGGCAATCTCCAATAATGCACAGGCCAATCCAAACCGGCAGCTCAATAATCCATCAAATGCAAATTCAGGGTTTAGGAGAAGACTTCTCAGCGGAGCTCGAGGAGAAAATATCCGCGTGCGCAGGTTTTGCAGTTGTATCCGCTGCGGCGATTTCCAGTTCCGCCGTGACAGGAATTTTTGTGGGCGGAAGGCAAGCTTCCTGATTGCACGCCTGGTATCCCACGGTGAGATTAATTTTTTGCGGTCCAAGCGGGGCGGCGCCGTTCGTGCGAAGTTTCATCAAAATCGTAAACGACCCTTCGTACACGCGAAGCGGCGTCTTCGAAAAGCTGAACGCCCGCATAACGCCACGGGGATAGTTTGTTTCCACCACAAATAATCCGGAAGGAAGCTCAGCCGTTATCTTGGTGGGAATCAAATAATCTTCCGAAGGCTGGTGGGCGTTAATGTGAAAGCCGGGAGAAATTTTTGCCACTACCGCCACTTGAAAAGCGTGGCCGCGCGGCACGGGCTGCAATGACACGTAGGCCTGCGGTTGCAGAACGCTGGCTGCCGCCGGAAATGGTTTGTCTTGCCCGGACGCATGGATGGAAAGTAGCGCAACCGCGAGAATAAAAAGCCACGCAGCAAGCCGTGCGGAAATTTTAGAATGAAATTGCCTGGCGAAATTCGTTCGGGGCGAAGGTATTTGCGATTTGCGGGGCAGTCTTGAAATCATAAAAATTATACCGTTACGGGGCTGCCCAGTTGTTCAGTAAGAATGCGCCCCATGAGTTGCATCAGATTCTCGCCCGTCTTATCCAGCACGAAAGTATCGGCCGCATCGGACCATGAAAGTTTGAAACTGGTGGTCAACGCGGAAATCCATATCTGGCGAACAGGGGTATTCGGGCTGATGACGAAGCGGGTATCATCCGCATCCTCAAACTGAATCTCGAGTTTTCCGCTTCCGCCCTCGACTTCAAAGCCGCGCTCGTCGCCCACTTCCTGCAGGCGCCGCCGCAAAGTTTCAAAAGCCGCATCACATCGTTTTTGAAATACCTGTTCATCCATGGCAGAGACAGATTAACAGCGAAACACTCGCGCGAGCAAGGAGCGTGGTGGTTCCGCGAATTGAAGCTATTTGGCTCTGTTGACATCCTCAATCAATGGCCATTTCTGCTGTAGCCCGCCTCTTCTGAGGCGGGGGTTTAGACTTCACTCGTCGCCCCTGTCGCCCGGGTATCTAAATCCCCGCCTCTGAAGAGGCGGACTACAGCAGTGCGGCAATGAAACCAGGGATGTCAATAGAGCCAGGCTATTTCTTCAAGTAGGACACTGGCAACCTTGTTTCCACGCTCTTGCCGCCCACTCGCCTAACAAGGTAAGCGGCCGCTTCGGGTCGTGAGCACACAATCCGCTTGAGTTTCCGACCCACGAAATGGGCTGCTGCTCCGTCATCGAGCGCAAGTGTTTGCGGCACTTTTCCATTGCTCACAAATTCATGCACGGCTGGGCGGCGTTCCGCTTCGCCATCGTAGTGCGGGCAGCAAGCACCCGGAAGCCATCCCAGGCAAGGAAGCGGCGCCAGGTTTTCAGCCCACGAATCAGTGACGCCTACATGGAACCAGCAAATGGCTCCTGCGCTGACACCAGCGAGGACGATGCCCGAATTCCACGCCTGGCGAAGAATTTTCGGCAACTGCCACTCGCGCCAGACGGCCAGCATGCTTTTTGTGTTTCCGCCGCCCACGTAGATCAAGTCCTGCGCAAGAAGAATTTCCCGCAGGCGCGGAGTGCGCTCGAAGAAGGAAATGTGCGAGGGGCGGCATCGCTGCTTGGCGAATGTTGCGTAAAATTTCGCGATGTACGTGGGGGCATCGCCCGTCGCGGTAGGCAGAAAACAAATCGATGGATTCGATTTACGTGTCTGCGCAAGCGCATATAACTCCAGCGCGGGATTTTCCGGGGCGACGGGGAAGCTGCCTCCGCCCATGGCGATGATCTGCTTTATTGCGTTGGGCATAAGTCATCCTGACTTTCCAAATAAAAAGATTGAAAGTAGCTGATCATTCATTTTGTCTGAATACATTTACCAAGATGCTTTTCCGAGTTGCTTGGCCAGTAATGGCCTTAAATTTTAAATTTAGAATAATTTGAAATTTCAAATCTGAAATTGCGAATCGAAGGAGATGCATTTAAGAGCAAAAGATTAAGTAAAAGGCATTGTGACGCTACTCGTAACGGAGCGCATCGACCGGATCGAGCCGCGCCGCCTTAACCGCGGGATAAATTCCGAAGAAAAGTCCCACGCTCATGGAGACGAGAACTCCGAGAAGCACGGCCCACAATGGCACGGAGGATGGCAACTTAGGAATAAAGATATTAATCAGCAGGCTGATTCCAATGCCTAGGACCACGCCTATGACGCCCCCCGCGCCCGTGAGCACGACTGCTTCGATAAGAAATTGCCAGATCACATCGCGCCGCCTCGCGCCAATCGCTTTGCGCACGCCAATCTCGCGCGTGCGCTGCGTGACGGACATCAGCATGATGTTCATCACGCCCACACCCCCCACGAGCAGGCCGATCGAGCTGACAACGGCCGTCAAGAGGGCCACGGAACCCGTGATTTGCTTGAATTGGCTGGCAATTTCTTCAGCCGAGGAGAGGCCAAAATTATCGGGAGCGGAATATGGAACGCGGCGCGTGCGGCGCAAAACGGCGCGAATTTCATCCTTGGCTTCCGCCATTCTTCCCGGGGCCGCCATGGCGCCGATAAAATGCTCATCATCCGCGGGGTGATGTTTGCGATAGGTGTGGTAGGGAACCAGCACCTGCTTTTCAGCGGGAGGATTCTGGAATAATTGACCTTTGCGATGGTCGAACACGCCGATCACGCGGTAGGGAAATCCTTCCACGTAAATAATTTTATCGAGCGCATCGCCGTCCGGAAAAAAAGTTTTGCCAAGGTCATAGCCGATTACGGCCACGTCCTCGCGGTGCACATCCTCGGCATCCGTGAAAAAGCGGCCACTGTACAGTCTGAAATTGTAGACCTCGGGGTAGTAGATATCCGAACCTGAATAATTCAGGCCGCTGACTTCCTTGTCCTTATAGCGCGCGGTGACTTCGGGCTGGCGGTTAATATCATAGATGCGTTTCATGATCGACACGGAAAGTTCGCGGACGGCGGGACAATCTTCCCGGATCGCCTGTGCATCTTCGTAAGATAGCGGCTTGCGGTTGCGCTCCTCGGCCGTCATGCGTCCCGTGCTGATTCCCGGGGCCACCTTGAAAATCCAAATTGTATTTACGCCGTAGTCTTCCAGGTAAACGGTAACGTCAGCATAGAAACCCACCAGAATAGAGGCAACGGTGATCAGCGCGGTAATTCCGATCACCACGCCCAGCACGGTGAGGAACGAACGCAGTTTATTCTCCCGCAGCGTGTCGAGAGCCATCTTCGCGTTTTCGCCCAGCGCTATTCGCATGAAAATTCCAAAAAAATTAAACTTCCTGCCGCAGTGCTTCGATGGGGCTCAGATTCGCGGCTTTATTCGCGGGATAAAGTCCAAAGAAAATCCCCACAGCCGTGGACACAGTCAGCGCGATGATCACCGCCGAAATCGGAACATGCATGGGCACAGGTGTATTCGCTGCGATGATCATTGCAAAAATGTATGCAAACGCAACGCCAATGATTCCGCCAATCGTGGACATCACGGCGGTTTCGGTCAGGAACTGCAAAAGAATATCGCCGCGCCGCGCGCCAAGTGATTTGCGAATCCCGATTTCGCGCGTGCGCTCGGTCACAGTCGCCAGCATGACATTCATGATCACCACGCCGCCAATCACCAGAAACACCGCAACAATTCCCACCATGGACTCCGCCAGCGCGCCCGTAATTCGCTTGAACAGATCGACCAGCGATCCGCCATCCAGAATGCCAAAATTATCCAGGTCATTCGGACCCAGGCGGCGCCGCGCGCGCATCAGCGTCTGGAATTCCTCCTGCGTGCGTGACATCCAATCCGAGCCGCGCGTTTGCACATTAATCGACAAGCTCGTTTTGCTCGTGGCGTAGTATTTCATCCACGTTTCGATCGGAATGTAGACGTAATTATCCTGTGTTTGGCCCAGCACCGTCCCGATCGGTTTGCCGACTCCCACGACCTCATAGGGACGGCCATCCACGTCGATTTCTTTTCCGATGGGATCGACGCCGGGAAAAAGTTTCTCGCCAATATCCGAGCCGATCAGCGCAACGAGCGAGCGATGCTGATTATCCGTGTCCGTAATATATCGCCCGGAGGCAGGTCCTTCCGTCTTCATGTCACCGATATTCGCCGTCACGCCATAGACGGTGGTGTCTTCCACGGTCTGTCCATTCGCCTTCGTACGCCCGAGCTGATTGGCCTGAGCGCCCACTCGCAGCGCAAGTTTGGAATTGTCACGCAAAAAAATGTAGTCGTCCCATGTGATTGGCTTATTTCGCCGCGTGGCCTTCACGAACTCTTCCGTGTCCGTGATGATTGGAAAACGCAACACCAGAAAAACATTCGCGCCAAGGTTGGCAATGCGATTGGCCACGTACAGATTTACACCGGAGATCAGTGAAACCACCATGATCAGTGTCGAAACGGAGAGCACAATCCCCAGCAGCATAAGGAACGAGCGCATTTTATGTGTGCGCAGCGTTTCCAGCGCCACTCCGATGGGTTCGCGAAAATGCCGGGTCTGAAGTTTCATGCGCGTCGGGCCGAGACTCTATTCTTTCACACGAGCAACGGTCAGGGAAGGATCGATCGGCGGCGTGTTTTACTGATCGAGCGCAGAATCCAGATCGGTATTTTTGAAATCGCGTCCCTTGAAAAGAATCGGTTCGCCGCGAACCTTTGCGAGCGCATAGGCGAAACAATCTCCGAAGTTCAATTGCGCCGGATGCCCGCTGCCTTTTCCGAAGTCTTTGTACGCCTCGCGGGCAATATACGCTTGCTCCGGGGTGACGGATTCGATGGTGAATGCCGACTCCCGGCAGAATTCGTCAAACCGTCTGCTCGCAATGGGATTTCGGCTCCCGTCGATGACGGCCGCGGCTTCCACATAATTCACGGCCGAAACGCGCCGATTTTTTGCGGATGCGATTGCGTTGGCAAAAAGTTCAGCTTCCGGTTCATCGCGGAGAATGGCAATCATCGCGGACGTATCGACGATCATCGCGGCAATCCCCGTTCGTCATACAGAATATCCCCGTGTTCCGCCGTCAGGGAGGGCCCTTCCAGGTGAGCTGCGCAATCTTTGCCAATCCGCAAAAGACGGTTCACCAAACCGGCGCCTTGTTCGCTTTGCACTCGTTCCAATCGCTCGCGGACAGCCTCCGTGATAGCGGCGGTTAGGCTCTCTCCGGTCAAGTCAGAAAGTTTGCGTGCCAGTTTTTGTGTTTCATCGTTCTTTATGTTCATCGCCATAGAAGTATACCAATATACCAGTGATGATGTGCCATTGTACCATAAGCTGGGGAGGGCTATCTATATCAAGAAATTGAAGCACTTAACCAGCATTTCTGAGGGGATCGCATGTTTTTCTGGGAACACCAATCTCCTGATTGCGCCAATCGGGAGATTGGCGTTCCCTAGTTTACCCTATGACGCACCGTTTGAGCGCCGAGGCGGCGCGGTCCCGTCCCTGTTGTGACAAGGTCAGGCTAATCATTTGTTTTTGTGGAAATGCGGACTACAACAGGCCTTCAATTGCTTTGGATAGATCGTCATGATTGACGAGTCCAACGATGGTTCGCACCTTTTTTCCGTCGCGGTTGAAGAGCATGGTGGTGGGCAGGCCGAGAATCCCGCCGAACTTTTCACCAATGGAGTCGCTACCCAAAAGGATCGGGTAGTTCATTGCCATTTGCTGGCCGGCGACGTCGAAGCGCTCCTTGT
>DATAPT010000077.1:0-3809 GCA_036265065.1 Candidatus Acidiferrales bacterium
CCGCCGTTGGGGCTGCGAGGGGAGCATGAATCGGCGCGATTCGGGCAACTAGGGCTTCCTTCGCGAGCCGCGGAGAAATCTGCTGCGCGATTTCCGCAGCTGTCGTGCCCAGAGGCACTTCGCGGATAGCGCCGTCCGGCATCGTAATGTGAATCATGTCCATAATTTTATGCAGGCTTTCAAACGGCGAGTGCGAAATGAAGCTGCGCCCAGGCGCCCACGGAATTACCTACGCTAGCAGATGGCTGCAAGCACGGTCAAGGCAACTTCACTGGTCGTCGCGGACTCAGTATTTTTTTGTATTTCGGACTTAGCTGGCGGAGGCGGAACGGACTCTTCGCAGAGGGCAATTCGTGGAGACTTCTTCTATAGTGAAATCCTCCTCGGGGCGGGCGATTTCCATGGCGCGTCCAAGCGCATCGGACTGACTTTCAAAACATTCCCAATCCAGATTTTTACTGCCTTCCCAATGAATATGAAAATGCGTGTGAGGACTTTCGGGGTTCGAAATCATTTGGCCCTCCAGTAAGGCAAGTCTGGCGTCCAGCGTTATGAACAATAGCAAATACAGGGCGTCTACCAGCTCCGTTATACCGTGATTGTTCTGTGGAAATCAAGGAAACTGTGAATTTTACTAATGCTTCAAAATGTGTAAGCGAATGTTTATAAGAGATTTACATATTATTTTTTCAGCAAGGAATACGAATTGCCGCCAGGGCATCCGCAACCTTACTTTCCCGGTTTTGGGCGCTTATGAATTCCGCAGAGCCGAAGGCAGGCGCCGAAAAAGAACCCTTCCAAGCCTGCCGATGTACCGAAAAGAATTCGAATTCAGGGGCCGAGCCTTCAGGACGGCCATTCAATTTGCATTCGTTTACGACCTTTAGAGTCCTGTGTGAGTACCCGGTTTTGTATCATGTAGCGCCCGCCTTCAGGCGGGCATCCGCTTGATTCCAAACTGCCCGCCTGAAGGCGGGCGCTACAAAAGCGCTTCGATTTTGAGTTCCCAAGCGGACACTTTAGCCCCGACTTCCTAAAGAATCGCGCCATGCGAATTCTCATCAAATAAATCCGGATCCCCAGGCCGCGTTGTGTTGCGACCCTTTCGAGCGGCTGATAGAATCGAAGAGCGGAATTTTTGTGCAAGCCCCGCGACAGTCAGGGCTTAATTTCCACTTAATTTGTGCGGGCTGCGATGGCAGTCCCACTTGATTCCATTATTTTGAGCGGCGCTGCAGTCTGCCGCGGAGGACACTTGGCTAAATACGATCTGGCAATTATCGGTAGCGGTCCGGGGGGATACAACACTGCGATTCGAGCCTCCCAGTGGGGCCTGAAAACCCTGGTTATTGAAAAAGATGGCTTTCTGGGCGGGACATGCCTGCATGTTGGCTGCATTCCCACGAAAGTGCTGCTGCATCATGCGGAGATATTTGACAACTTCAAGCATGCGAAGGAGTTGGGCATTGACGTAAAGGAATTTTCGCTGAACTGGCCGGCGGTACTGGCGCGGAAAGAAATGATCGTCAACAAACACGCCAAGGGCATCGAGTTCCTGTTCCGCAAAAATAAAGTGGAAAAAATGCAGGGCTGGGGAAAATGGGCGGGCCCCGGGCGCGTCACGGTGGAGAAGGACGGAACAATCACGGAAGTCGAAGCCACCCACATCATGTTCGGAACAGGCTCGACGGCGCGGTCTCTTCCGGGAATGGAAATCGACGGGAAGACGATTCTCAGCAATATTGAGATTTTGCAACTGCCCGCCGTGCCTAAGACATTGGTAATTGTCGGAGCAGGGGCCGTGGGAGTGGAATTCGCCTCGATCTTCAATACGTTTGGGACTCAGGTTACGGTGCTGGAAATGTTGCCGCGCGTGACGCCCATCGAGGATGAAGAAATTTCCGCAGAACTCGAAAAATCGCTGAAGAAAAAGGGTATCCAGATTTTTACCGAAGCCAAAGTTTCGGCCGTGAAAAAGGAAGCCGATGGCGCGACAGTTTCGTTCACGGATAAAACGGGGAAGACGCAAACCATCGCCGCCGAAAAAGTGCTGATGGCCGTTGGCCGCGTGCCGAAGACGGAAAATCTGGGCATCGATAAATCGAAAGCCAAAATGGAGCGCGGGTTCGTTCACGTCGGCCCGTACATGGAAACGGCAGAGCCGAATCTTTATATGATCGGCGACATTGTTGCCGGAATGCCGCAACTGGCTCATGCCGCGTCCATGGAAGGCATTACGTGCGTGGCGAAAATCACAGGCCACTATATGCCTCCCATTGAAAAGACGCGTATCCCCAACGCAACATATTGCGAGCCGCAAGTGGCTTCGATTGGCTTGACCGAAAAGGCGGCTCGCGAAGCGGGCTACTCCGTGAAGACCGGAAAATTTCCGTTCCTGGGCAACAGTAAAGCGACCATTCTGGGCCACCACGAGGGCTTCATCAAAGTGGTGACCGATGAAAAGACCTCTGAAATTCTGGGCGTCCATATTATCGGGCCGTTCGCGACCGAAATTATTGCGGAAGCCGTTGCGGCTCTCCAGCTTGAGGCTACCGTGGACGATCTGATGTCCACCGTGCATGCGCATCCGACGGTATGGGAAGCGATGGCTGATGCGGTTGCCGCGGTGCGTGGGCTCTCGCTGAATGCTTAAGGGCAGTCGAGAGTCTACAGTTCAGAGTTGAGAGGAAAGACGTTGTTCCTGAGATTGAGTTTGACAGGAGCAGATTCATGAGCGAAGCGGTGCAGGAATACATGCAGCGGATACTTGCGCAATCTGTCGGCAAAGATCCCATGAAAGTGCAGGCAAGAACGGCGGCGAAGCTGAAGAGTCTGATTCAGCGAGCGACGGCTGCCAAATTGCGCAAGCGTCCCGCACCGGGGAAATGGTCCGCCAGCGAAATTATTGCGCACCTGGCGGATGGTGAAATTGTTACCGGGTGGAGGATCCGCCAAATTCTGGGCGCGCCCGGAACTCCGCTACAAGCTTATGATCAAGACGCCTGGGCTGCCGCGGGCCGCTACGACAAGCGGGACGCGCGAAAATCGCTGGAACAGTTTCGTGTGTTGCGGGAAGGAAACCTCGTCTTGCTGAAATCGCTGACGCCGGAACAGCGGAAGCAGCACGGCATGCACGCCGAGCGGGGTGTCGAGACCATCGAACATATCGTGCAGATGATTGCCGGGCATGACCTCAATCATTTGGCGCAGGTGGAGAGGATTCTCGCGCGGAAGTGAAGTTAAGAGTCGAGTGTTTCGAGTTCCGAGGTTGCAGGCGAAATACATGAAAGAGCTGCTGGTCGTCGATCTAGGTCTTGTGGAGTACGGCGCGGCGTGGGAATTGCAGCGTCGCATTGTGGCTGCGCGCAAGGCCGGAAATACTCCCGATGTGCTGCTGCTTTGCGAGCATCCTCACGTGATCACGCTCGGGCGCAGCGGGAAAAAGGATCACCTTCGCGCACCGGACGAGATGCTTCGGCAGATGGGCGTTTCATTTTTTGAAACGAATCGCGGCGGTGACATTACTTATCATGGCCCCGGGCAACTGGTTGGCTATCCAATTCTAAATCTCGGAGAAATTCGCCGCGATGTCGGCTGGTACGTGCGCAGCCTGGAAGAGGCGATGATCCGTGCGACGGCCGAATTTGGAATTGCTTCGCGGCGCGTGCCGGGGCGCACGGGAGTTTGGGTGGATGTGGCTCGAGAGGAATTAAAGAAAGTACAGGAAGTGAAGGACGCAGAGGAAGAGAAGGATGAGGAAAAGCTCGCGGCGATCGGGGTGCACATCAGCCGATGGGTTACTTGTCATG
>DATAPT010000078.1:0-4048 GCA_036265065.1 Candidatus Acidiferrales bacterium
GAGGGCGCTGGTGGAAAGGCGATCGCGATCCAGGCGGACGCCGCTGATACCGACGCCGGTACGGCTGCAGTCGAAAAGACAGTCGCGACTTTCGGCCGGCTCGATGTGCTTGTGAACAATGCCGGCACCGCCGTTTTGAAAAAGTTTGAAGAGACTTCGATCGAAGAAATGGACCGCATGATCAACACCAACATCCGCGGCGTCTTCCTTACGACTCAAGCGGCGCTGAAGCACATGAAGGACGGAGGCCGCATCATAATGATCGGCTCCTGCATCGGTGAGCGTTTCATGACTCCCCGACTCGTGCCCTACTCGGCCACCAAAGGAGCCGTAAAGATGTTCAGCCAGGGCCTCTCCAGAGAGCTTGGAACTCGCGGCATCACCGTGAACAACATCCAGCCGGGACCGATTGAAACGGATTTGAATCCAGTCACCGGCACTTCGTTTTCGATTCAAAAGGCCGCCACGGCTCTCGATCGCTATGGAAATGTTGACGAGGTCGCTGCCCTAGTGGCGTTCGTCGCGGGTCCGGAATCCTCGTACATTACCGGGGCTAATCTCACCGTGGATGGCGGAACGAATGCCTGAGCTACCACGCATACCGACCAACAGACTCGCAAAATAAATTATTCGTCTCGGTCAAGCACCAGGTCAGTCGGAGGATAGTGCGTCGGATCGCATGTAAATGATGGCGACAGAGTCCTGATAAACCTTGCGCCAGCCGCGCGTGAAGCTGAGCAGGCGGTCGATGGGAGAGCCGGGCTCAACGAGGACGGTGCGGATGTCCCGACGCAGGAATTCGGGCTGCGGATCCGCTTCTCCCTGATACAACTCGTTGAAGCGGGCCAAAAACGCGTCACCGTAAAGATCGGCGCGCCCATCCATATAGACGCGATACTCCGGATACAGACGCCAGACAAGATAACCGCCGAAAGCGTAGGCGTTGAAGATTTGCCCGGCGGGATGGCTGCCTTTGAGGAAGGTGACGGCATCCGCGGGAAATCGCGTGCGCTCAAAAGTCGCGGCGCCTGCCATGCTGGCGCGCCAGCGCCATCCGGACAGTAGCACGAGCGTGACAAAAGCGGCGTAACGCAGCGGCTTCGGAAAGCGCCACGGGAGAGGCGCAAGGCGCCATCCTGAAAGCAGCGGGATGCAGGCAATACTGAACAGCGCCATGTGGCGCATGGAGTGCAACGCGGCGACGGCGAAGAACGTAACAAACAGAACCTCGCCGGGACGCAGCGTTTTGCGTCGCAACGGCAGAGACAGAATGGTCAAGCCCACCAGCAGGAAAAAAGGAAAGAAAAGGAACTGCGTGGGGCTGGGAGGCTGCCATTCGGTCAGGAGCGTCTGCTGGGCGGTAGAGGTCAGGGTTTCGAACGGATAGGTGTAGAGCCGCAAACCGTTTGGATTAAGCGGCACGACAGCGAGACAAGCCAGCAACGCCGCCCCGAGTTGCGCCGCGCGAGCGCCCAGTTTCTGCCGCGCGCTTGCATCTGCCAATGCGTCCAGCACATAGCCCGCCAGGAATAGGCCGATCACTGCCGGGCCGATGATGTATCCGCCGTGAAGATTGACCCACAGAGTGGTCAAGAAGGGAAGCGCGACCAGCAGTCGCCAGTTGCTCGTGCGGCGATGGGTTTCCAACAATAAACAAAACAGCGAAAACAAGAACAGCGTGAAAACCTGAGGGCGCACCAGGAATGTAGGATGAGCAGCCCACACCGCCAGAGCCAGAACGGGAATACGCACATAGAGCGGGCCTTCGACGCAGTAAAACGCCAGCCAGTAAGCGGCCGCGCCAATCAGGCCAAAAATCGCAATGACAGCCGCATAGCCGCCGAATCGGTATGCGGCGTAAAGCAGCCATTCGGAAAGCCACTCATGCGTAATCCAGCGCTGCCCCGCAAACGTATAGGAAAATGGATCGCTGCGCGGTATCGCGTGCGTCTCATAGATGAGTTGGCCGGTGCGGAGGTGCCATCCGAAATCCGCGGACCCGAGCGACGGCAGGCAAACGGCGAACAGGATCAGGAAAATGGCGGCCTCGGCTCCGTGCGCTTCAAGCCACTGGCGTATGCGAATAACCATGAAGATGCAATTTTACCGTGACACGGCGAGCGAGTGGCGCCCATTGCATGAAGGAGGTTACCAGAAAGGTATCACCGTGCGGTGAACCGGCTCATATTGAAGACCAATTCGTTCGCCGCGGCCGTGAATTGCACCCACGATCTGGGGGAAATGCAACCGGCCGTTGCAAGCTTTGTGGTGGCGATGAACAAATTCAAGCCAAAAGCCTCTCCGTTCACGCGGCGTGACAGATGGGCCGCCCGGAAATTCAATGCTTGTTCAAAGGCCGCAACACCTGCCGGGCTGGCCGCTTTAATTTTCTGCGAGGCTTTCATGTCACGCGTATCCGCTTAACAAATTCCATCCAATGAATTTCGTGCAGTAGTTTTCCGTGCGATCAACAAAGATTGTCCCCGCGAAATATTTTTCGTGAGCGCCGCATCCTGTCCGGGAAGTCCCGGAGGGACGTCACACCTTAGCCCACCGTTTCAAACGGTGGGGACGCAGGATACAATGGGAGAAAGCCCCGGAGGGGCGCCACACTCGGCTGACCAACTGTGCCGCCCCTCCGGGGCTTTCTACTCTTCTGCACGAATTCCCACAGTTGAAACTGTGGGCTACGTTGTTTCGTCCCTTTCGGGACTAGGCGATGCAGGCCCCGCCTAGTGGTTGAATTTTGGGTGCCGCACTCTTTGCGTTTTTCAAAGGGTGCGGTTTTTTGTGTTCTTGGAACGGAGAAAAATCAAAACCCCACCCCTTCGAAGATTGCGAAGAGTCTGCTACCCGGAAAACTTCGCAGCAGGTTATGCAATGGCTATCACGGACGCATCAGATGATGCAGGTTTTAGATGCCTTGCGGCGAAAAATGGCGGCGGGCTCCCAGAAAAGGTTCCCCCTCAGAGAAGTATTAGATGCGTGTCTTAAATCGCCGGAAGTAGCAGTCCTTAATTTCAGTGGCATCCGCATGGGTCAATTAGTTCAAGGTGCGGACGAATTCTACAAAGACTTCCGAAACAAGAGCATCGCAATACAATTAGCCATGCGGTACGTTCGGGATCAGTTGAATGGCAAGCCAGACAAAGATCTGGCGGATGAGTTAGCTGGTTGGCGTCGGACCGCCAATAAATAAGCTGCTGGTTAGATAACTTGTCGACTCCTCAATCCGCTTTGGCTTGAGAGCCTGCGATCGAAGTGAAAAGATACGGTTTAACGCGCGAGAGTCATCGAACGGGTATACCTGCTGAAAATCATTTCGCAATCCGGGTAAATCAAATATATATTTGAGTGACTGGGGAGAGGGTGAGTCTCTTTTTCGGAATGTTTGTGGAAGTTTGCGGAAGTTTCGGAGGCGGAGAAAAAATGTGGACGCGTGGAGTACGAAGTCTTGTGACATTAGGGATTCTTTTGGCATTGGCATGCGTGTTTGCCGGATCTCGGGCGAGCCGCGCCGATGAGGATCCGACGGCGAACCTGATTGGGTCGTGGAGAGGGACGCGCAGAGCGCTAGGGACCATGCCGGCGCGGCACAATTTGCTGAGCTTTCTGCCTGGGGGCGTGGCCATGGAAGCGGGGGCGTCAACGTATGTGACTGGCGCGAATTTTGGCAGCGGAACATTTTCGGAGACCATGTTTGTGGGCACTTGGGTCAGCGAAGGGCACGGAAATTTTGTGGCGCATTTGATTTCAAATCTGTCCGAGCCGCCGCCGAGTAAAGGAACTCCCATCGGCACGGAAAATCTTACGTTTCGATTTCATATCGAGAACGGAAAGAATGGCAAGGAATTGAAAGGGACTCTCGAAGGAATTTTTCTCGACACGGAAGGAAACACTATGGGGCAGTTGCCCGCGGGGCTGACCTGGGAAGCCTCTCCCCTGACAATTACTTCCAATGGGTACAATTAAGAGCTGGCGCTAAGAGTTGGTGCATCAATTTGAATTTTGCAGTGTTGCGGCGATAAGGCTGCCCGCCCGAAAAGAT
>DATAPT010000079.1:0-3214 GCA_036265065.1 Candidatus Acidiferrales bacterium
TGCATTTGCTTTTGTAGCGGCCGCTCGATTTTTGAGCGGGCGACTCGTTCCTCGTCCTCCATAAAATGCTGCGCATCGCTCCGGATGTGTTTGCCGCTGAAGCATGCTTCCGTTAGAATAATGTGCTTACCACTCATCAAGTTTTTCCAGTGGCATATGAAAGTATTGAAGTGAATTAAGGGCGTCCGACGCAATCTGGCCCTGCCCTAAATCAGAAGTTTACCAAAGGAATGGCTGACTCATTGATTCGCACGGAACCCGTCTACGACGAAAGCGACGAATATCGTCCTGAACCGCCACCCCTAGCCCTGCCTCCCGCCTGGCAGGATGGAAGTTTTCGCATAGGAATTCACACCTCGATTGCCGGAGATATCGCGGGCGCGCTCGATACGGCTTCCAAGCTTGGCGCGAATGCGCTGCAGATTTTTTCAGCGAGCCCGCGGATGTGGCCGCGCGGAAGTGCGCGCATCGCCGACGCGGATGCCGGAAGGTTCAAAGCGCGGCGCGAGGAGCTGGGCCTCGGGCCGTTAGTGATTCACGACAATTATCTGATCAACCTCGCGTGTCCTGACCGCGTGATGCGCACGCGGTCCATTCAAGCGTTTCACGATGAACTCGTGCGTGCCGTTTCGCTGGATGCGGATTTTCTGGTGGCGCATCCCGGTGCGTGCCTCGGGACTCCCATGGACCAAGCCATTTCAGAAATCGCGGACGGGTTGCGACATGCCGCGAAGGGAATCAAGCTCGGCAAGTTGCGCATCCTGATTGAAAATACTTCCGGCATGGGCTCCGCGGTGGGCGCGAAATTTGAAGAACTGAAGGGCATTCTTGACCTCACTCGCGATTTGCCCATGGGCGTTTGCCTCGACACTGCCCACACGTTTGAAGCCGGGTACGACATCACGACCGAAGAGGGGTTGGAGGCGACACTCGCAGTCGTTGACCGAACCGTGGGTCTAAATCGAGTGTTCGTGCTGCATGTAAATGACTCGAAGACGCCGCTCGGATCCCGCGTTGACCGGCACGAGAATATCGGGTTTGGGAAAATCGGACTCGAAGCGTTTGGGCGAATTCTGAATCATGCGCGGCTCGGGCCGGGGGCACAGGGACTGGCGGGTCGCGCGTTTATTTTAGAAACTCCTATTGATGAGCCCGGCGATGACCGGCGCAATGTGCGCGCTCTTTGGGATTTACTAGGCGTAAGCGTGAAGCAGGCGCCCAAAGCAGTGGACGGATTTTCAATGACCAAGGGGCCGAAAAAGGCCAAGGTTCCAGGAAAGGAGGTGGCGAACGTGCAGAAGAAACCAAAAGCCAAGGCGAAAGCGAAACCGGCAAAGGGCAAGAAGAGCAAGGGATCAAAGTAAATTTAGTTTTTCGGCAGTAAGGTTTTTGTAGCCCGCCTCTTCAGAGGCGGGGATTTTGGCGATGTAAAGTCTAAACCCCCGCCTCTGAAGAGGCGGGGTACAACAAGCAGTGCGAACGAGTTCCAAAAAGGTGGAACACGAACCGTGGCTGAATACGATCCACAGGCGGTAGAAAAAAAATGGCAGGCGCGCTGGAACGCGGATCACGCGTTCGAGGCAGACGCCGATCCGTCCAAGCCGAAATATTACGTGCTCGAAATGCTGCCGTATCCTTCCGGCACGCTGCATATGGGGCACATGCGCAATTACACGATCGGCGACGTCACCGCCCGATTCCGCCGCATGCAAGGCTTTCATGTGATTCACCCGATGGGCTGGGACGCGTTTGGCATGCCCGCGGAAAACGCGGCGATTCAGCGCGGAATCCATCCGCGCGAATGGACGCTCACCAACATTGAATCTTTTAAAAGAGTTTGCCACCGGTTTGGATTCAGCTATGACTGGCGGCGCGAAATTTCCACCTGCGAGCCGGAATATTACAAATGGAACCAGTGGTTTTTTCTGCGCATGCTGGAAAAGGGAATTGCCTACCGCAAACGCAGCCGCGTGAACTGGTGCACGAAATGCGCAACCGTGCTGGCCAACGAGCAGGTGATCGACGGCTGCTGCTGGCGGCATGAAGATACGCCAGTCGAGCCGAAAGTTATCGAGCAATGGTTCCTGCGAATCACGCAATATGCGGACGAACTGCTCGATGGTCTCGCGCAACTGGAGGGCGGCTGGCCAGAGCGCGTTCTGGCCATGCAGCGCAACTGGATTGGAAAATCGCGCGGAACGCGCGTTCGCTTTGCGGTCGATGGATTTCCGGACACTTCTATTGAAGTGTTTACGACGCGCGTGGACACGATCTACGGCGCATCGGGTCTGATCCTTGCGCCAGAGCATCCGTTGCTGGCCAAGTTAGTGGAAGGAGTACCCGGTCAGGGCGCGATCGAAGAAGAGTTGCAGCGTTTGCGCCGCCGCCTGACGCGCGCCGCCGATATCGCCACCGCCGAGAAGGAAGGATTTTTTACCGGACGGCATGTGATCAATCCGTTCAACAGCGAAAAAATTCCCATCTGGGTGGGGAATTTCGTGCTGATGGAGTACGGGACCGGCGCAGTGATGTGCGTTCCCGCTCATGACGAGCGTGACTTCGAATTTGCGACGAAATATGGAATGGATATTCCTATCGTCATACAGCCAAATGAGGGCACTCCACTCACGCCGGAAACGCTCAAAGCGGCGTTCGTCGAATACGGCAAGCTTGTGAATTCAGGAGCGTACACGGGCCTCGCTTCAGACAAGGCGATTGAAAAAATGGCCGCTGATGCCGAAGCCCACGGTTTTGGAAAAGGCGAAACAATTTTTCGCCTGAAAGATTGGGGCATTTCGCGGCAGCGCTACTGGGGCACGCCCATCCCTATTATTTATTGCGGGAAATGCGGCACGGTTCCGGTCCCGGATAAGGATCTGCCGGTCGTGCTGCCGCCGATGGCAAAATTTTCTGGGCTTGGCGAATCGCCGCTTGCGAGCGTCCCGGAATTCGTGAACACGACGTGCCCGAAATGCGGCGGGCCTGGCCGTCGCGAAACGGACACGATGGATACGTTCATCGATTCGTCCTGGTATTTCTATCGCTACGCCGACCCGCACAATGACAAAGCGCCATTCGATCCCGCGCTGGTGCGCTATTGGCTGCCAGTCGACCAATATATCGGCGGAATTGTGCACGCAATCCTGCATCTGCTGTATACGAGATTTTTCTGCAAGGTGATGCGCGATCTGGGGCTCATTAATCACAACGAACC
>DATAPT010000080.1:0-2684 GCA_036265065.1 Candidatus Acidiferrales bacterium
CTCAAGCTCATCTCGATTCTCCCCATCCGGCCTCCTTCCGAGGCCGTTCATTAGGGGACATTTCTATCGAGGAGAAAAGGGGACATTATCATCGAGGTTCAACAGCTGCAAGACTTTCAGGTAGTGCCTCAATTTACGAGCAAAGTCGCCCTCTCCATCCCGAAAATCGCGGGACGGAGAGGCCGCTACTAAACCGCAGTGCCTTGAAGTTGCTTTTGTAGAGGCCGCCCGTCTTTTCGGGCGGGCAGCTTTTTTGCCGCGGCACTGCAAAATTCAAATGGATGCACTACTGACTTTAGTGGCGCTTTTGGTTCTCGTCCCTTCCAGTAGCATCTCGATTGCGTTTCAGCATCCATTGTACTTGTGGCACAATGGCCGCAAAAGGGGTTCCCGTGAAAATACTTTTAACATTCGCAGTAGCGATCTGTTTATTCGGGTTATTGGGGGCCGCTTCAGCGCGAGCGCAATCTTCCTCATCGCAAAAAGAAAAAACAGACACGGCTCCTTCCGGAAACGTGGAAGCCGGCAAAAAGATTTTCACGAAAGATGGCTGCTACGAATGCCACGGGCACGAAGGGCAGGGCGCCGCGCAAGGGGCAGGGCCCAGAATTGGACCGCCGCTCCTGTCGCTGGAAGGTTTCATGAAGTACGTTCGCCAGCCTGCCGGGCAAATGCCGCCGTATACCAGCAAAGTTATTTCCGATCAGGAACTGGCTAACATTTTCGCTTATTTGCAATCAAGGCCAAAGGGCGCGCCATCCAAAGATATTCCGCTTTTGAATTAGTGGCGCCGGCGTCCCGTCGGCGCCACAAAAAAATCTTCCTATGTTAATTATTCAAAAAAATTTAGCGGGGCTGCGTAATCGCCTCTACCAATGCAGGTTCACCGCGCTTCACGACTTCCATTGCACGCTTGATTGCCGGACCAAGATCTTTCGGGTCGGCGATCGGTCCCTCGGAGTAAACACCCATTCCTTTTGCGACCATCGCGAAATTAATGTTGGGGTCCGTCAAAGTTGTGCCGATGGAGGCGCGATCGACTCCGCGGCTGTGCCGGTCAGCCATTCGCTGTACGTGCATCAATTCCTGGTGATAGGCGCGATTGTTGTGCATCACGCTGAGCAGCGGAATGTGGTGGTGCGCGGAAGTCCACAGAACTCCCGGCGCGTACATCAGGTCGCCATCATTTTGAATGGTGACGGTCAGGCGTCCATGTTTTTTGTTGGCAAGCGCTGCGCCCAGCGCCGCGGGCGCTCCGTACCCCACGCCGAATCCACCTGAATTGCCGATGTATTGATAATGCTTGTCAAAATTCCAAAGGCGCAGCGGCCAGCGATTAACCCACGGCGAAACTTCGCATACAAGCGACCAGTCTTCGTTCTTGATCGCGCCGTAAATTTCCGCGCACAATCGCGCCGTGGTGATCGGGCTGGCATCCCAGGCGAATGCCGCTTCATCGCGCGACCGCCGCAAAGCTTCCTCATGCTGCGTAGCAAGTTTTTTCCCGCGATCCGCATACATTCTCTTCTTGTCGTCGGTCTGCAAGCGTTTAACAGCCTCGATCAGCGCAGGCAATGTCTCTTCCGCATCGGCGGCCATCGCCAGATCCAGTTCGGTATAACGCTGGAAATCCTGGTAATTGCTCTTCATGTAGAGGTCGCTGGCGCTGATGCTGATGAGCTTCACATCTTTTTTGGTGATGGGTTCAGAACTGCGATGCAACTGGTCGCGATAAGAATTAATTGTCCCCCAGAAATTGAGCGCTTCGAGCCCCAGGATTACATCCGCGCCGCTGATGACGGCACGTGTCCGCTCCGTCTGATTCAAGGGATGCTGTGAGGGGAAATTCATGCGCGCGGCCAGGTCCACCACGGGAGCCTGCAAAGTTTCCGCCAGCTCAACTGTATATTTCAATCCGTCGGGCGTGCGCGCCGTGCGCTCCAGCAGTATTACTGGATTTTCAGCGGCCACCAGCATTCGCGCAGCTTCCGCCACCGAACCGGAATCGCCCTGCGGCGGCATCGCGCGAGTGAGTTTAGGAATGTTGATTTTCGCGTCGTCGTCGATCGGCCCTTCCTGCAACTCCCCATCCGCAACCAGAAGCACGGGCGCCATGGGCGGCGTCATCGCGATTTTATAAGCGCGCACGGCGGATTCCGCAAAGTGATCGAGCGACACCGGCACGTCATCCCACTTCAGGCAATCGCGCACGATGGCTGCGGCATCCTGAACGCTGTGGTCCCACTCGACGCCCGGCCGCCGCGAATTAACCTCCAACGCGTTGCCCGCGATCAGGTAAATCGGCACGCGATCGCAAAACGCGTTGAAGATGGCCATTGAGCCGTGCTGCAAACCGACGTCGCTGTGAAGAAAGACGGCCATCGGCTTTCCTTCGATTTTTGAATAGCCGTGGGCCATGGCGACAGCCGATTCTTCGTGGCAGCAAGTGATGAATTCCGGATTTTTATTTCCGCCGTAATTGATTACGGATTCATGCAGGCCGCGGAAACTCGATCCAGGGTTCGAGGCTACATACTCGATGCCCAGCGATTTCAGCACATCGATCATGAAGTCCGATCCTGACCGATTTTCGGTCAGAACTTCGAGCTCAGCAGGCACGGCGGTTTCCGGCTCTTTCGGCATGGGCTGCGCGGTCGCCGCGCGGGAAACCTCGGCGGGTTGCG
>DATAPT010000081.1:0-3735 GCA_036265065.1 Candidatus Acidiferrales bacterium
GAACCAACCGAGGGCGACGCTGTGATTGAGGGTCTGAAGACTGTTCCAGGCTTCTCCGGCAGAGGGCACGTATATGAACGCGAGCAAAATTCCCGTAACGATCTGGAGAATAAACACCACAAAAGCGGCGCTGCCAAAAACATAAAACCAGCTTGCGGTTTCGCGCGGAACCGGATGCTCGGCGGTCTCGCGGATGGAAGCGGCGAGTTGGAGGCGCGCGTCCAGCCAGTCTCCCACGGGTTTAATCAGACGCATGATCGTATCCCTCTGACGATATTGGAAGCCTGGCCCGGCGTAGGCATTTCTCCTGCCTTGATCAAAAGTTTCTCGCCGTCCACCCGATAGTCATACTCGAACAATCCACGTTCCGGAGGGCCGGAGGCGCGTGAGCCGTCCTGGTAATACGCTCCGCCGTGACAAGGACACATGAACAGGTTCGATTGGGGGAACCATCGAACCGGACATCCGAGATGCGCGCAATTAATCGCAAAGACCTGAAACGTTTTGCCGTCCACATTGCGCACCCAGCAGGCGATATCCGCGGTATTTCCGTCCGTCGCAGTTACAACGGGATTACGGTAGGTGGCCAGCCGCGTTTCCCCCGAGGGAAATTGTTCCAGATTGCCCAGAGGAATCCAGGCATCGTACCCAGGTTTCCGTTCGCGTGAAACGGGAGAGACAAGGTAGCGCACGATGGGAACGGCCAGAATGAAGCCGACGACGGCGTTACAGCAAATGCCCACCTTCATGAAAAAATCTCTCCGCGTGACTTCGCCTGTCAGACTCATTGAATTTCTCCCATTGCTTTTGCACTGGTTGGAAATGGCTGGCCTGGATATCTCGGCCGCTGGGATGCGAGCCACGCGACAACATCGGAGACTTCCTGCGCATTCATCGGCCTGCCTGGAACATCGCTCCGCCAATCGGGAGCGCCAAGTTCAGGACGCCCTGTGATCACAATCGTCCGCAGCTCTTGATCGTTCACCAGCGCGAGGAAAGATCCATTCACAATGGATCCTGCTTTCTGCCCGCCACGTCCTTCGACACCGTGACAGGAAGAACAATATGTGGAATAAACTTCCGCTCCACGCGAGGCATCGCCAGGCGCAGATGATTTGTACGGCGGCGGATCGGCCCCCTGAAAAAGATCCGGCTTTGACCATCGCTCGCGAATCCCTTTTACAATCACATCGACCTGTGCAGCCGTAAGCATGCCCCCGGCGCTCTGCGCAAACGCCGGCATCGACGTGCCGGAAATTCCCTTCGCTGTTGCGCTTTGCAAGGCAGCGTCATCCGCAACCGTCAGGTACGCTGGATTGTCGAGCGCGATCGCAGCTCCGCCTTTTCCCCCTGCGCCGTGGCAGCCCGCGCAATTCTGCGTGTACAAAACATTAAAATCTGAAATTTCGCTGGGAATTCCTGGCAGATCACCTGGAACGGGTCGCCCGGGCGAGGTCGAACATCCGCAAAAACTTATGGCTCCGAGGATGAACAAGCAGATTTTCATCTGGACTCGTCCTTGCCATGCTTTTCTTCGGAAAATCCTGGCGCTTCAATGCCAGCACGCATGAGAAATGGTATGAACTGTCGCGTGTGCACACGCGACAAACTCGCCACAACCAATCCCGCGACGATGCCGAACGCAATTTGTGACGCAATAAACCAGGGCCAATCTATGCGCTCGTCGAGCAACGGATTTAAGAGACCAAGTATGCTGTGGAGTATTCCCGTCCACAGTATCGGCGCCACAATTCCCCCCAGAAAAATTGGACGGCGCGGAAACATCGGCAGCACGGCTCCGTAAAGGAGCCCCACCAGGAGCGAAATCATTAAATGAAGCACGACTGCCAGGGAAAAGTTGCCCAAGTGGAATCTATTGAGCCATTCTGTCTCCATGTTGAAGGATCGACCATAGCAAGTCGCTGCCAGCAGATTGATCGGATACCAAATGCTGCCTCGTTTCAAAAGACCGTATAAACATGCCAGCGCCGCCATCGCCGCGCTCCCAGCAAACCCGCCTTTAATTCCCGCGGAAACTGGATATATTTCGAGCGGAAGCAACGGGCGCGGGAGCTCCGGCGCCATCGGCAGCCGTTGGACTTTGTGGCGGGAAGTAGAAACGCTGATCGCCACATCCCGGACTTCAATGGTTTCTTCTTTTTCGTGCGGAAGGACTTCCCTGAACCAGCCGACACATCCCACCACGATGAGGACCGCTCCGAGCACACTGATCGACGCGCTTGTTAGCATTCCTGCAAAAAGCAAAGTGACACCGAATGCAAGGACGATGGGCCATGCCGTTGGGGCCGGCAGGGTGACTGTCTCTCGCGCCCCAGGTGTTCCCGTTGCTGAGGTTGTTGGAATCACGTGAATCTGCTTTCCCTATCGACCGATGATGTAAACCACCGTGAACACGATTACCCAAACCACATCGACGAAATGCCAATACAACGAAAAAATCTCCGCCCGCTCGCTGTGTTCCTGTTTTATATAGCCCAGTAAGCTGAAAATCATGCCGAGTGCGAGAATAATCAGTCCGACTGTGACGTGGAACGCATGCAGTCCGACGAGCGAGTAATATGTCGTGCCAAAAAGATTCGTGCTGACGGTCAAACCTTTTTCGAAAATCATGCGCCGCCATTCCATCCCTGTTTCAGCCAGAAAAATGACGCCCAGCACAATCGTTACGAACCACCACGTTCCAAACGCTCGGATCTTCGCGTCTCGCAAAGCCTTTACGGCAAGATGAATCGTCAGGCTGCTCGAAAGCAGACACACGGTGGCAAAAATCGGAAGTTCGAGCACATCTTTTGGCATCGGCCCCGAAACACTTTTGCCGATGTAAAAAATGTAGGCGACCACGAAAATCGTGAAGATCGCGGACTCGGCCGCAATCAGGGAAAACATTCCCACACGCCCGCGCGAGGGAAGAATTAAATCGGGTTCCATCGAGGGTCGCGCAATGGCTTCGCTGCTCAATCGAGTTCTCCTAATCTATTCGAACTTCCAATCAGGATCTTCCGGATGCTTGAGGTCCCATAGCGGACGGCGGCTCAAGACCGTGGGGATCTTGGCAAAATTATATTCAGGCGGAGGTGAACTCACGGCCCACTCCAGCGTCCATGCATCCCAAGGATCGCTTTCAGCGGGATGACCTTTAATCAATGAACGCATCACATTAAATACAAACACAAGCACTGCTGCGATTTGAAAAAACACGCCAATCGTGACAATTAAATTCCAGCCCTCCCAACCGCGTCCCGGCTCGTAGGTGTAGATCCGGCGAGGCATTCCCAGGATTCCCGGGATGTGCATAAAATCGAACGTCAAATGGAATCCGATAACAAATAACCAGAAATGCCATTTGGCCAGAGTTTCGTTGAACATCTTTCCGGTCATCTTGGGGAACCAATAATAGAAAGCTCCAAAAATTGCGAAAACAATTCCTCCGACGATCATGTAATGAAAATGCGCGATCACGAAATAAGAAGCGCTCAGTTGCCAGTTGAATGGCGCTGTGCCAAGCATGATTCCCGTCAGACCCGCGATCAGGAATTGGAACAGGAACGCGGTGCAGAAAAGCATGGGGGATTTGAACAGAATCTTTCCTCCCCACATCGTACCGATCCAATTGAAAATTTTTATTCCAGTTGGAACGCCAACAATCATTGTTGTCATCACGAAAAAACTGTTTCCATAAGTATTCATTCCCACGGTGAACATGTGGTGGGCCCA
>DATAPT010000082.1:0-5238 GCA_036265065.1 Candidatus Acidiferrales bacterium
TGCCAATTTTTCATCCGGATGACATGTAAATCGCAGCCAATCTTTTTTTTGGCGTTAAACATCTGCGCCATTTCCCCGAGCGTCATCCCCATGCGCACAGGCATCGCAAAATAGCCCACAAAATTGATGCGGTCAGGATCAAGCATTGGGCCTTCAACACGATCCCCTCCCAGCGGATCGGGCCGATCGAGAACGTAAAACTCAACGTGATGCGCTGCCGCAGCCTCCATCGCATAGCCCATCGTCGTGAGGTACGTATAAAAGCGCACGCCCGCATCCTGCACGTCGAATACAAGCGCGTCGATCCCCGCAAGCATCGCGTCCGTAGGCCGCTCCGTCTCACCGTAAAGGCTGTAAACGGGCAGCCCCGTCGCCTCATCCGTCGAAGATGAGACGCGCTCATCCAAAGCGCCGCGAATCCCGTGTTCAGGGCTGAATAATGCGACAAGCTTCACGCCCGGCGCGTGCGCCAGCAAATCAATCGTGCTGCGGCCTTGCCGGTCCACTCCAGTTTGATTAGTGATGAGCCCAACGTGCTTCCCCGCCAGCGAAGCAAATTTCTCCGCCTCCAGAACATCGATCCCAGTCAATGTCTGCGCGGACAATACGGAACCTTGGAACCACGGATGCACACAGATGAACACGGATAAAATCAAAAGAGAGAGAAACAATTTCTTCCAGCGGAAAGTGCCAAGCAAAATCAAAAGTCTTCCCCTATGCCTTGAAGAGACGAGGATATTTTTGAGAAAAAAATGGCTGTTGAATGTTCCCATCAGCATTTACTGAGATTCAGTTTCTATCCGCATCATTCTTAACTGTATTCTCTGCTATTCCCTTTTTGTTTCTTTCAATCCAGTTTTTATCCGTGTTTATCTGTGTGCATCCGTGGTTCCATTCGGGTTTGTAACCCCTCCGCGCGAGTGCTATATATGGATGCTGCATGCGGGCGAACAAAATGGAATCCGCGCGATGCGAAAACTAAGTCGCTGGCTTCTTCTGCTCGCGCTTTTCTCGATGGCTACCACGAGCCACACACAAAAATCTCCGCGCACATCGGACGCGCCGAAACCCGCTGGCCTGTCTCCGGAAAGCGAGCGCTGGGTTTCGCAAACGCTCAAGAGCATGTCGCTCGATGAAAAAGTCGGGCAACTCTTCGCCGTGTGGGCCTACGGCTCTTTCCTTTCCACCGAAAGCCAAGACTACAAGGATTTTCTCAGCGATGTCGAGGAAAAGCATATCGGCTCGTTCGCGATTCAAACACAAGGCTCGCCGGTCGGAATCGTGCGCAGTCAGGTTTACCCCACGGCTGTTTTAGTGAACACGCTGCAGCGCCACGCGAAAGTTCCGCTTCTCGTTGCCGCCGATTTTGAACGTGGCACGTCCATGCGCGTCGAGGAGGGCGCTTCTTTCCCGCACGCCATGGCCATCGCCGCCACCGGTCGCCCGGAAGACGCCTACACCATGGGAAAGATTACGGCCTTGGAAGGAAAAGCCGTTGGCGTCCCATGGATTTTCGCGCCCGACGCGGACGTCAACAGCAATCCAGAAAATCCTATTATTAACACTCGTTCTTTCGGAGAAGATCCCGCGCGCGTGTCCGAGTTCGTCGCCGCGTTTGTGCGCGGCGTGGAAGAAAATGGCGGCCTGGCTACCGCAAAACATTTCCCCGGCCACGGCGACACCAGCACCGATTCGCATCTCGATCTCCCAACGGTCACGAGCGACCGCGCGCATCTCGATCGCGTGGAACTTGCCCCCTTTCGCGCCGCCATCGCCGCTGGCGCAAGCACTATTATGACCGGCCATCTCGCCGTGCCCGCGCTCGAACCTGACCCGAACGTGCCCGCAACGATGTCTCCAAAAATCACGACAGACTTGCTGCGCACGCAGATGGGTTTCGACGGCTTGGTGGTAACCGACGCGCTCGATATGGGCGGCGTCACCGTTCGTTATCCTCCCGGTGAAGTTGCGGTCCGCTCCATCCTCGCCGGCGCCGATGTGCTGCTCGTACCACCTGTTCTGGACGCTGCGCTGCAAGCCGTTCACGAAGCCGTCGCTTCCGGACGCATTCCAATGTCGCGCCTGGACGAAGCCGTCACGCGTGTTCTGCGCGCAAAAGCAAAGCTCGGATTAAACAAGTCGAAACTGGTGGATCTCGAGTCCATCGCTCGCGATTTTAACCGCCCCGAATTCGAGACCGCTGCTCTGGACATCGCCGACCGCGGCATCACGCTCCTGCGCGATGATCAGCACATTCTTCCGCTTGACTTGTCAAAGCCTTTGCGAGTCCTTCTCGTTGCGGTTTCGGGCGACAACGACCCGTATCCCGCAGGCAACCTGGAAGGTGAAATCCGCTCGCGCGTCGATTCCCTGGCAACCGTTCGAATGGATACTCGCTTTGTCCGGGCCGATACTGCGAAGATCCCTTCGCCCGATTCGTACGATGTTGCGATTGCCGCAATTTTCGTCCGCGTTGCCGACCGCAAAGGCAGCATCGGCTTGCCGGATGACCAAGCCGCCTTCGTCGATCGCTTGCTGGCCACGGGCAAACCGGTGATCGTCGCCTGCTTTGGTAGCCCTTATCTCGCGCAGCGATTTCCTGCCGCCAAAACCTGGATCGCCGCATTTAGCACTGTGGATGTGGCCCAGTGGGCGATGGGACGCGCTCTGTTCGGCCAGACAGCCGTCAGCGGCCGGCTTCCAGTAAACATACCGGGAGTTGCGGCGCTGGGAGCGGGTCTCGACCTTCCCGCGCAACCCATGAAATTGCATGCGGCAGATGCAAAATCCGCGGTCAAATTGCAGCCGGCATTCGATGTGCTGAATCGTGCGGTCGCGGATCACGCATTTCCCGGAGGAGTTCTCGCCGTCGGCTACAACAACGAATTGATCGTTCACGAATTTGGCCGACAAACTTATGACGCGAATTCTCCAACCGTCACCGCGGATACAATTTACGACGCCGCCTCGCTGACCAAGCCTGTGGCCACTTCCACGCTAGTCGCGATGCAAGTCGAAGCGGGCCACATTGGCCTTGACCTGCCCGTGGCGCGCTACATTCCGGAATGGAATGACGGCTCTAATCCCGAATGGCGCAAGACGATCACAGTCCGCAATCTGTTGACACATACTTCCGGATTGCCGGCGCACAAAGATTACTTTCTTGCTCTCCATTCCAAGCGCGAATTCATCGCCGCGATTTGCAAAGAGCCACTCGAATACGCGCCCGGATCGAAAACAGTTTATTCCGATCTCGGTTTTATTCTACTCGGTGAAATTCTGGAACGCGCCACAGGGGAGACGGTCGATCAACTCGCTCAGGAAGATATATTCGCGCCGCTGCAAATGACGAGCACCACGTTTAACCCGTCCAAAAATATTTGGCCGCGAATCGCTCCCACGGAAAATGACACCTCATTCCGCAAACGCCTTCTGCAAGGCGAGGTGCACGATGAAAACTCGTTCGCCTTAGGCGGCGTGGCGGGCCACGCGGGTATGTTCACCACGGCCTCCGACCTCGCAGCATTTTGCCAAATGATGCTGAATGGCGGCGTTTATGCCCACCACCGCATGCTCAATCGCGCCACAATTTCAATGTTCACCGCGCCGCAGACCGTAGCCGGAAACGCTCGCACGCTTGGATGGATGTCCCCGACGCCGAATTCCTCAAGCGGCAAATATTTTTCGCCGCGCAGCTACGGACACCTGGGCTATACCGGCACATCCATCTGGATTGATCCCGACCGCAAGCTTTTCGTCATCCTGCTGACGAACCGCGTAAATCCCTCGCGCGAAAATGACAAGATCACTGCCGTGCGTCCCGCCGTGCATGATGCGGTGGTTGAATCGCTAGGCCTGGCTCCCGCTGCAAAATAGTTCGTCTTCAATTGTTTTTTACTTCAGGCTGTCTCATAAATGGCTCGTGGAGTTAATTGATTGGACTTCAGGGGCTAATGCCGATCATTTTCACGTCTCAAAACGTTGCAGCTGAAGACGGACCCACTAAGATTATTTACAAGATAGCAGCTACTTACAATGGCTGATAGCAGCTCGATTTTTAGTGGCGCGGGCTTCAGCCTGCGGGGTTTAGTCCTCGCAAGGTCTAAATTCCGCAGGCTGAAGAGTCTGTGTGAGAACTCGGTTTTGAATCATGTAGCGCCCGCCTTGAGGCGGGCCTCTGCTTGATTCAAAAGTGCCCGCCTGAAGGCGGGCGCTACAAGAACGCGTCAATTTCGAGTTCTCACACAGACTCTGAAGTCCGCGCCACTCCCCCTAACTGAATGAGCGATTCCCTCGGATAAGCTCCGCGAAATAGGCGCGCCCGCGTGCGAAGATAGATTTTCGTAGCGCCGCGTCTCGCCAACAGTTTTCTGAATGTATGGAGCAAAACTAAACCCGCCGGCAAGATGCCGGCGCCACAAGAAAATGCCAACACAAAGACCTACGGAACAGCGAAATCCGCGCACACGCGGAATTGACACAAAATCCACGCTCGGCATTTTGCGCGCGATTCATCGCGAGGATGCATCCGTGGCGAAAGCCGTGTCCGCGGCCATGCCCGCCATCGCAAAAACTGTGGATGCGATGGCCGCAGCGATTCAACACGGCGGACGCATTTTTTACATTGGCGCGGGAACCAGCGGGCGCCTCGCAGTCCTCGACGCGGCGGAACTCCCGCCAACATACGGCACGCCCCCTAGCATGGTCCAAGCCATCATCGCTGGAGGCCACCGCGCTCTCACGCACGCAGTGGAAGGCGCGGAAGATAATCGTGCGCAGGGTGCGCGCGATCTAGAAGCGCGTAAACTCAGCGCAAAGGATGCCGTCATCGGAATTGCTGCAAGCGGTGGAACGCCCTACGTAATCGGCGCGCTCGAATTTGCAAACAAAAAAGGCGCCGTAACCGTTGGCATAACGTCCAATCCCGGCACAGCCATAACGAAAACCGCGCGGATCAGCATCGTCACTCCCACTGGTGCGGAAGTGATTACCGGTTCGACGCGGATGAAAGCGGGCACCGCGCAAAAATTGGTCCTTAACATGCTCTCTACAGCCACGATGATTCGCCTGGGCCGCGTTTACGATAACTGGATGATCGGCGTGGCGTTGACGAATCAGAAGTTAAGAGCGAGAGGTTTGCGAATCTTAATAGAGGCCTCCGGGGCGGACGTAGCCAAATCGACACGCGCCTTGCGTCAATCCGGACATAACCTCGCCGCAGCCCTCATAATGCTAAAG
>DATAPT010000083.1:0-3753 GCA_036265065.1 Candidatus Acidiferrales bacterium
GGTAGACCATCGGTCTCCAAAACCGAGAGTGGGGGTTCGAATCCCTCCTCCCCTGCCATTTCGGCGGCCGATGGAAGCGATAAGAACCAGGGTAAAGCGCGGAGAGAGCAAGAACGATGGCGACGCAGGTGGGTAAATTGAAGACCGAAGACACAGAGGGGCGCGGCGCATCATCTTTACAGGTGATGGGCGTATTCGATCGTTTGGCGGAATATCCCCGCCAGTGGCGCGGTTTTCTTCATGAAGTGCGCGTGGAAATGCGCCAGGTTACCTGGCCCACACGGCACGAAGTTTTTGTAACCACCTGGGTGGTGATTGTAACGGTCGCGTTTTTTGGGGTCTTTTTCTTTGGCGTAGATAGTGGCGTGAGCTGGCTTGTCCAGCGCGTGATCAAACTTTTTGCGCACTGAGGTATCAGTTGGACATGGAAAAGCAGTGGTTCATCATCCACACCTATTCGGGATTTGAGAAGAAGGTGAAGGAGAGCCTGGAGAGCCGCGTCGGGGCCTTCGGACTCCAGGACAAAATTGGCCGGATGATGATTCCGACCGAAGACGTCATGGAAGTTCGCGGCGGGAAGAAAGTCGTTTCCACACGGATGCTGTATCCCGGCTACGTATTCGTGGAAATGGAAATGGACGACTACACCTGGCACGTCGTCCGCAATACGCCGCGCGTGACTGGATTTGTCGGGTCGGGCGAAACGCCCACACCGCTTCCTGACGGGGAAGTCGAAAATATTCTGCACCGCGTGATCACCTCCGCGGACCGTCCGAAGCCGAAACTGGTCTTCGAGCGCAACGAGCAGGTGCGCATTATAGAAGGACCTTTCGCGAACTTTACGGGAGTTGTGGACGACGTGAATACGGACCGCAACACGCTGAAAGTTTCGGTCACGATTTTCGGCCGCTCGACGCCCGTGGAACTTGATTTCGTGCAAGTCGAAAAAATGGCTTAACAGGGGCGCCGCCGAACGCTTCAGCGGCTAAAGCCGATTTTAGGCGGGCGGTTACGGCCGGGCTGAAGCCCGGCCCCACAAAGCGAACCAAGGCGAATTAGCGACGCAAAGCGAATTATTGGGAACAGGGGAACTCGCATGGCAAAGAAAGTACAAGCAACCGTAAAATTACAATTGCCGGCAGGAAAAGCAACACCGGCACCGCCCGTCGGCACCGCTCTCGGTCCGCAGGGCGTGAACATCATGGATTTCGTAAAGCAGTTCAACGCGAAGACTGCCAAAGAACCCGATGGCATGATCATTCCGGCGTTGGTCACAATCTATAGCGACCGCTCGTTTACGTTTATCACCAAGACGCCCCCGGCTTCCGAGCTTTTGAAGCGCGCCGCGGGAATCGTCAAGGGATCGGCCGAACCGAACCGTAACAAGGTCGGAAAGGTTACGCGCAAACAGGTCGAAGAGATTGCCAAGACCAAATTGCCGGATTTGAATACCACAAGTCTGGACTCCGCTGTGCGCACAGTGATGGGCACGGCACGCAACATGGGTCTGGAAGTGGAAGGGTAGGAGAAGAAATGGCTAAAAAGCCCGGAAAAAATATCACCAAGGCGCGAGCCACGATTGAAGCGCGTCCTTACAAGCTTGCGGAAGCGGCGGAAGCGATTAAAAAAGCGCATTTCGTGAAGTTCGATGAAACCGTGGAGCTGGTCGCCAATCTGGGCGTCGATCCGAAGCAATCGGATCAGATGGTCCGCGGCACCGTGGTTCTGCCGCACGGCTTGGGAAAATCCAAGCGCGTGCTGGTAATTGCCACCGGAGAAAAAGTTCGCGAGGCGCAGGAAGCCGGCGCGGATTTTGTCGGCGGAGAAGAAATGGTTCAGAAGATTCAGGAAGGCTGGACCGATTTTGACGCGGTGATCGCCACGCCCGACATGATGCGCTCCGCCGGACGTTTGGGAAAAGTGCTCGGCCCGCGCGGGCTGATGCCGAACCCGAAGACCGGCACGGTGACGTTTGAAGTCGCGAATGCCGTAAAAGAAATCAAAGCCGGAAAAGTGGAATTTCGGGTGGACAAGCAGGGAATTATCCACTCCGCCATCGGCAAGATCAGCTTCGATTCAACGAAGCTGGCCGAAAATGCGCATGCCCTTATCGGCGCGATCCTGAAGGCCAAGCCTTCCTCGGCCAAGGGCAAGTTCGTTAAAAAAGTTTATCTGACCTCCACCATGGGCCCGGGCGTAACGATTGACGAAGCCGAAGTAGAATCGGCCGTCGCAGCCGCCGCGGCATAAAACAGGCGCAGCTCCGCGTGCATGCGGACCGCAGGCAGAAAAAGAATAGAGAATTCGGAGCAGGAAATGAAAAATCGCAGCGAAAAACAGCAAGACCTCGACAAACTGAAAAGCCAGCTGGCTGTTGTCTCTACCGTGATCCTATCGACGTTCCAGGGCATCACGGTGGAAGACGACAACAATCTGCGCCGCGCCGTGGAAGCCGCCGGCGGGCACTATCAAGTGGTGAAGAACACGCTTGCCGAGCGCGCCGCTTCCGGCACGCCGAACGAAGCCCTGCTGAAAAATTTGACAGGGACGAACTCCATCGCTTACACGGCGACCGATCCCGTATCGCTCGCCAAGGCGCTCACAAAAATCGCGAAAGACGTTCCGGCATTTCAGTTCCGCGCCGGAATCGTGGACGGACGCGTGCTTTCGATCGCTGAAATTCAGCAGCTGTCGTCGCTGCCGTCGAAGGAAGAATTGATCAGCAAGATTATGTTCCTGGTGAATGCCCCGGCGCAGCGCATCGCGTCGGCGCTCGCCGCGGTCAATCGCAATCTGGCCGTTACGGTCAGCGAAGCGGTGAAGGCCAACAAGTTCGGACCGGGTACTGCATCGGTCGAAACGCCTCAATAATCCCAATTGCATCTAATAGAGAGAGGACACACAGAAATGGCAAATAAGGTGGAATCGATTCTGGAAGAAATCAAGGGCTTGACGCTTCTCGAAGCGGCAGACCTCGTCAAGAAGATGGAAGAAGCCTTCGGCGTATCGGCGGCAGCAGCGGCGCCGGTCATGATGGCGGGCGGAGGAGCGGCAGGCGCAGCTCCGGCCGAAGAGAAGACGGAATTCTCGGTTGTGCTCACGGATGTGGGCGCGAACAAGATTAACGTCATTAAGGCCGTACGCGAAGTCACCAGCCTGGGCTTGAAAGAAGCCAAGGACCTGGTCGACGGCGCTCCCAAGCCGATCAAGGAAGGCGTGAACAAGGACGAGGCGGCCACGATCAAGAAGAAGTTCGAGGAAGTCGGCGCCAAAGTCGAAGTCAAGTAACAGTATCGTAGTGACCCAGCAATTCCGGCGCGAGGCGATCCGATTGCAAAATCGGATCTGCCGCGCCCTGAGGGGTTTGCTTACGCAAGATCCAAAACGTGATTTGTTAACCTTAACTAGGTCCCGCCGGGACCCGGGGCGGCGGTGTCTACCGTGCCGCCTATCGGCGTTTCGGCCCAACCCTGCGAATTTTATGAGGTCATAGCATGCAGAATGGAAACGGGAATCATCATATGCGTGAAAGAGAGCGGCTGGATTTCTCCAAAATCCGCAGCTCGATCCAAATCCCGAACCTGATCGAGGTTCAGAAGAATTCCTATGCGCGATTTTTGCAGATGGATTTGCTTCCATCCGAGCGCGAGGACGGCGGCCTGCAATCGGTGTTTGCATCGGTGTTTCCGATTCAGGATTTCCGCGGCCTGTCGCAGCTGGATTTTGTGGACTACGCGATCGGGAACTGGGAAT
>DATAPT010000084.1:0-9172 GCA_036265065.1 Candidatus Acidiferrales bacterium
ACGTGAAGCCGCCAGTAACTGGTGCCGGGAATTTCGCCGTCGGACAATGCGCGCCCGGTGAGGCCTGAAATAAAGGGGATTCTCGGCGTTTCAAATTTTATTTTTGAAGCCACGGATTCGAACTCATCGAACATTTTTTCCAAATCGCTGTCATCCGGGGTCAGCCGCAAAATGCGGGCGCGATTGACAATTAAATTGAGCGCGTCCTCACAACCCATCACTTCTGAAATGACTGCCGCCGCATATTCTCCGACACCCGCTCCGAGGACGGCGTCGGGCTCCACGCCCCAGGACTGCCAAAGCTCCCCGAGGGCAAATTCCAGGGCAAACAAGGCGACGTCACGCTGTTCCAAACAGGTTTGGTCGGCAGAAAGAGCCGCGAGTAGCGGCTCGTATTGATGCATTCTGAGAAAATGGGAGCAGCGGTCCATCGCCGCGCGAAAGTGCGGCTGCGTTGCGTAAAGCTGATGTGCCGCCGAGGCATTGGAAGCCTCCGCTCCGAATAACAATGCGGTATGCATTCCATCTTTTTTTGTGGAATGTTTTGCGCTCAATTCACTTACGACGCGCGAATCCGGCTGTCCCGCGGCGAAAGCGGCGAGCGATTTTCGGATCTGCTCCTTATTTTCGCCGATTACGGCCACGCGCCGGGCAAAGTGGGATCTACCGGCGTTGGCCGTGAAACAAATATCAGTAAGATTTTCCTGAGGATGTCGCGCTAAAAATGTTTCATATCGTTCCGCAAGAGCTTTAACCGCGCCCTCGGTGCGCGCAGAAAGCGCCAAAATATGCCACGGGCGATCCGGCACACCGTGCGGGCGATTTCTCGACGGTGCTTCTTCGACAATCATGTGCGCGTTCGTCCCGCCAAATCCGAAGCTGCTAATCCCCGCGATGCGTCGCGGCGTGGAAGGCCATGGTTGAGGCGCACTGGGAATCAGTATTCGCGTTCCCTCAAGAGAAATGCGCGGATTCAGTTTGGAAAAATGTATCTGGCCGGGAATTTCATCGTGCCGCAAACTCATCAGCACTTTGCCCAGGCTGGCCATGCCCGAAGCATTTTCCAGATGGCCGATGTTGGCCTTCACCGAACCCAGCAGGCAAGGACGGTCATCCGGCATCGTTTCGCCAAGCACGCATTTAATCGCCTCGACCTCAATCGGATCGCCGATCGATGTGCCGGTGCCATGGGCTTCCATATACGTCAATTCTTTTGCCGCAACTCCGGCTTGCGCCAGCGCTTCGCGAATCACCGCTTGCTGGGCCGAGCCATTGGGAGCGGCGATGCCCGCAGTGCGGCCATCCTGGTTGACGGCCGAGCCGCGAATCAGCCCAATAATATTGTCGCGATCGCGCAACGCGTCCGAGAAGCGTTTCAAAATCACCACTCCGCAGCCCTCTGCGCGAGCATATCCATCTGCCTTGGCGTCAAACGTTTTGCAGCGGCCATCGGCGGCCATCATGCGCGCGTGCGAAAAAGCAATTGTAACTTCGGGGGAAAGTATGAGGTTCACGGCACCGGCAATCGCCAGATCGCTTTGCGCGCTGCGCAAACTATCGCAAGCCATGTGAATCGCGACGAGCGAAGATGAACACGCTGTGTCAATGGCCACGCTGGGGCCGCGCAAATCCAAAAGATATGAAATTCGGTTGGCAGCGATGCTGTGCGCATTGCCCGTTCCAAGATACGCGTTCATGACCTGCAGGTGATCTTTGTAATTTATGATTACATTGGAATAATCAAATCCGCCGATGCCGACAAATACACCGGTGCGCGTCCCCGCCAATTGATCCGGAGGCTGCCCCGCATTTTCCAGAGCTTCCCAAGCCACTTCGAGCAAAACACGTTGCTGCGGATCCATGGACGCTGCTTCACGCGGCGAGATGCCAAAAAAATGTGGATCGAACTGATCGATGCCGGGAAGAAACCCGCCCCACCGCGTGCTCATCTTCCCGGTGGTGCCGGGCAATGGATCGTAAAGCGCATCCACGTCCCAACGGTCGGGAGGAATTTCCGAGATGGCGTCCACTCCATTTCGCAACAGGGTCCAAAATTCATCGAGCCCCGCGGCGCCTGGAAATTTACATCCCATGCCCACGATCGCAATTGGGTCGCTGCCCTTCATTTCCGGTCGCGGTTCCGCGCCGTGTTCGCGGTTACGATTGGCGTTGCCGGCGAGGCGATGCGAATAATTCTGCGTGCTCAAGTAATCCCAAACGAGCCCGCTGCGCGGACGGCTTTCGCCGTTTTGTTTTTCGTTGGATTGATTTTCGCGATCGCGCCATTCATGCACCACTTCGAGCGCGTTGCCAAGAAACGCTTCGCGGCAGGCATAGCGCTGAATTTTTCCACTGGAGGTTCTGGAAATCGTGCGGGGCTCGATCAGTACCACCGCGTCCGGATGAACTTCGTGTGATTCGGCGAGGGCCTGACGAATCGCCGCGATAATATCTTCGTGAGAGGCTGTTGCGCGATCATTCACTTCCTGAATGATGACCAGTCGTTCCGCGCCATGCACGTCGATCGAAAAGGCAGCGCCGGAAGCGGCTCGTAGCGCACGATGGCTTCTCTCGACCGTGTGTTCCAAATCCTGCGGATAATGGTTGGAACCGCGAATGATGATGAGATCTTTTAGCCGCCCCGCGACAAACAACTGTCCCTGATCGATAAATCCGAGATCGCCCGTGCGCAAAAACGGACCTTCGCCCGTGGCCAGACGCGCGCCAAATGTTTCGGCCGATTCCGCATCCCTGTGCCAATACCCATGTGCAACGCTGGGACCTGAAATCCAGATTTCTCCCACGCGATCCTTCGCACAGGTCGCGCGAGTTTCAGGATCGACAATTTTTACGTTGAGGCCTGGCGCAATTCCGCCGCAGCCAACCAGGGTGCGGCTTCCCGCAGCGGCAGGCTCCGCGGAGAGTATGCGGTTCCGGCGCAACGCATCTGCTTGGACTGTGGGCGTAAACGGCGCGCCGCCCGCCGAGTGGCCGGAAACGATCAGCGTAGCTTCCGCCAATCCGTATGCGGGTCTGAAAGATTCCTGCCGGAATCCACGGGGACCGAATGCTTTGCTAAACTGCTCCAGAGTATCCGGGCGCACCGGCTCAGCGCCACATAGGGCGACTTTGACGCTACTTAAATCGACTTGCTCCCGTTGTTCCGCGGAAATTTTTTCCACGCACAGATCGTACGCAAAATTGGGCGCGACCATGGTGGTCGCTTTATATCGCGTTAAGGCGCTCAGCCAGCGGATGGGCCTCTGCAAGAAAGTGGAAGGCGGCATCACAATCATTTCGCCGCCCGCATAAACCGGCTGCAGCAGTCCGCCAATCAAACCCATGTCGTGAAAGTGGGGCAACCAGGTAACGCCGACGCTCTTCGTCGAGAATTGAAATACTTCGCGCAGGCACGAAAGGTTGTGAAGCAGGTTGCCGTGCGTCACCATCACGCCGCGAGGAGCCGAGGTAGAACCCGAAGTATATTGCAGAAACGCCAACGTTTCGAGATTCGCGCCGGCATCGCGCAACTCATTCGAATTTTTGGCCAGATCGTCCGTCGCAAGCCACTTAAGCTTGCTAAGCTCGGGCGCACGCTTGAATAAATCTTCGGACTGCCCATGAATTTTTGCGGTGGTCAAAATCAGCTTGGCATCGGAATCAGCGGCGATCGACAGCAGTCGTGGTAACTGGCGATGAAGGCGCGCGGGAAAAACCGGCACGGCGATAATACCTGCATAGATGCAACCCCAGAACGCGGAAATAAATTCCAGGCCGCCCGTGTAGAACAACAAAGCGCGTTCACCCGCGGAAGTTTGCGCCGTTAGCGCTGCGGCAATGTTCCGTGCTCGCGATTCCAGATCCGCATAAGTGATTCCGGATTCTTCGGTTTCGCCGTCAGCGAGGTAACGGAAAGCGACGCGCGAGCCATGCTCTTGCGCCCTTATACGGAGAAGTTCATTTAAGCTGGTGAAGGTCGCGCCCCGTTCAGATGGAAATTTAGCCAAAGTTCAAAAACCCCCAAAAGTTGCCGGGCGGAACGGAAGCGCGCTGAGTACCCGGAGATTCACAGAACTGATTGCTGCTTCATATCATTGTTACTAATTTTTCTCCAGCGATTCCGGAGTGAACATGGCGCTGTCTAGCCCAGTGTTCAAATGGGCTTCATCAATCGTCAAGACCGATTTCGTGCCGTCGAGCAAAGAACGCATTTCCGTTTTTCGCGCGCCCCAAATGCCCGACTCTTTCCGAAGGGCGCTGGCATGCATTTCGCGGATTTTTTTCCCATCCTGATCGTACATCTCCGCATGCAGGATGCAGGGTACATCCTGCGCCACCCAATAATATATAAATTTATATTGGGAATTCCCGGAGGATGTCGGAGTAGCCATGATCTTGAACGTTTTATGATTTTCGATCACATCTTCGGCGGGCAGCAACTGGTACGTAAAATTATCAAGAGGGTGCTCGGCAATATCCTCGTACGTGAAATCGCTGCCCGCAAAATGCTCGCTGCGTTCCCGTGGAGATATGCTGCGAACTCTTTCCGTCGCGGGCGTGTAGATCCATTGTTGGTCGGGCATGCCCGGCTGATTGATGGACAGGAGCTTGACGCCGCGCAACTCCGCCGGATCGGTGAAGCGAACCAATATTTTGCCGTTTCCGAACGAGCCGATACGGCTAAGTAGAAATTTCTTTTTCACGGAATGGCCGTCTTTGTCCGTGATATCCAGCGTGGCGCGCAAGGTCACATCGCGACTGGTGTCCTGCACATAAACGCGCGCCATGTTCGATCTGGCGTCATCCTGACCAAAGACGCAGAGAGCGCTGAATAAACATACTGCTGCGGTTAACACCGCTACTCTCACGCGTATTTCACTGTTTACGCGTCTCGGCAGCCGTCCCGCCGCTGATGAATTATTCATAGCCGATTGCCTCAATCACCTGCATACGCGCAGCATTCCTTGCCGGCCACCATCCCGCCGTGAGCGAGACGATAACGACTACGGGCACGGATAATAGAGTAAATTTCCACGGAAAATAAAATGGCACGGTATATCCAACCAGCGTTACGGACACGGCATGCGACATGAAAAGAGTATTCAAGACGCCCGCGATGGAACCCACGATCACTCCGACGATGGCAACCATTACCGCCTCAAGCAGCACGAGTTTTTGAATCTGCGATCTCAACCCACCCACCGCGCGAACGATTCCAATCTCGCGACGGCGCTCCGCCACCGATATCAACAACGTGTTCACGATTCCAAGCACCGCAATCATGACGGCGACCACCAGCTGCATGTAATTCAGCGTAAAAAACTGATCCACAAGGCTGGCGATCCATCGCTTGAACTCGGCATTCGTGTAGACAAACGCGTGGAACGAACCGGCGGTTAATTTCTCAACCTCTTTTTTCATCGCAATTTGATCCACGCCGGGATTCAAATCGATGTTCACAAAATCCACCGCATCGTCATTCCAGTATTTTTTGTAGAGCGCGCGATCCATAAATATCGTGCCTTTTTCCGAGCGATAATCGTCCAGAAAACCGAGGATCGGAAGTTCCAGCGTTCCGGTGGGTGATTCCAGGCTGAGATTGCTTCCCACTCCGACGCCCCAGCGCAGTGCAAAATTTCTGGATACCACGACGCCCCGGCCATTCGTCAGCTCGTCATAGATGGTGCGCGAATTCGCTCCCTCAATCGCGCCTTGCGATCTCTCCAGGAAGCCATCCATTTCGATGGCAATCACTGCAGCCGTGTCGCCCCGATAGGGAATGGCCGTAAAGCGCACATTTTCGACGCGCTTCACGCCTGGCAACTCCGAAATGCGCCGCCCCAAATCTTCAGTAAAGTGGTAACTGGTGGAGCGCAGCATCGCCGAAGTCGCCACGAAAATATCCGCGTTGAGCACCTGGTTCATCCAGCGATCGATCATCTGCCTGTAACTCTGAATGTAAGAGGTAGTGGAAAAAACAAACATCAAACCGATCATGAGCGCCCCGACCGTAGCAGCGCATCTGCGTGGAGTCTGAATCATCGCGTCAACCGCCAGCGCGCCTTCGGAGCCTCCAAGCAAATTCATGATCGGGCGGAATGCGCGCGCCGACCAGTAGACCAGCATGGGTAGCACAAGAGTGAGGCCGAGCAGGACGATGGTCGAGAAAACAAATTGAATGGGCAAGCCCAGGCGCAGAGGAGTCCAATAAACGAGAGCGGAGCCAACAGCGATCAGCAGCAGGCCGCCACCGATTCGCCTCCAACCCAACGCCGCTTCTCTGCGGCGCGCTTCAACATTGTGCAAAGCCATGGCGGGATCCAGACACGCGGCTCCGTGCGCGGGATACCAGGCGCCGATCATGGATGCGGCGATTCCCAGCGCAAAAGCCATCGCGCACTGGTCGAGATGGAATCGGGCAGGTGTGGCCGTCGATACCACGCCGTACACCGCAGCCACCATTCCCCGCATCACGCGATTCGCGGCCGATGCCAGCAGAAATCCTCCGCCGATCCCCACAAGCGATCCAATGACCCCCATAACGAAGGCTTCAAACAAAAACATGCGCGTCACGTTTCCCTGCTCCACACCCACGGCGCGCAAAATTCCAATTTCCTTCCAGCGTTGATTGACGGCGATGGTGAAGGAATTAAAAATAATGTAAACGCCCACGAGGAGGGCGACAAAACTCGTGATCAGAATACCAATGCGCATGGCGGTGACGGCATTCTCGAGCGCCTCTCCGCGCACTTCGGGCCGCTCGACTTCCACACCGGGAGGAAGTTCCGTACGCAAACGCTGCTGTAAAACTTCCACAGGAACGCTTGGAGCATTCATCAAATCAATGCGATCAAACTTGCGGCCGCGATGAAAAACCACCTGCGCGGAATACACGTCCATCACGGCAATGTTGCCGCCAAAAACGTTTCCCACGCCCACCGGCTTGAAAGTCCCTTGGACGGTAAATTCTTTTTTCCCATCCGAAGCAAAAAGCGAAAGCTTGTCTCCCACCTTCAAACCGTGGCGTTCGGCAAAGGAGCCGGAAAGTAATATGGAATTCGGCTGCGCGAGAAAAACCAGGGGATCGGAGATTTGCGTTTGAGCGCGATCGAACTGGTAGTCGCGAAGCTGCTGATCTCCCGTCGTATCCACGCCCAGAATCAGCAGAGCGCCCTCATCCGCAAAAGACGTTTGAACCAGGGTTTCGATCACCGGTTCGGCGAGTTGCACGCCGGGAGTGGCGCGGACTGTGTCCAGTACTTTTTCTGAAAAACCGGTTTCGCCGGCGGAAATTTGCAGCGTGGCTTTGCCCGCGAGTTTCTCAACCGTGGAACGAAGCGAATCCAGCAAAGTGGCATTGCCGGTGCGTATCGCAAAAAATACCGCCACGCCAAGCGCAATTCCGAGCGTTGTCAGCCCGACGCGCACCTTATGCGCTCGCCATTGTTTAAATGTGATGAGCCACAGCGCGCCGACCATTATTTTTCTCCCGCTGGCGCGGTTCCGACCCGTTCGATGCGTCCTGTGCGCGTTTCCTTGACGAACTGCCCGTCCCGCAACGTGAGAATCCGATCGCAGAAAGCGGCGGCAAGATCATTGTGTGTGACTAACAAGATTGTGTTGTTGTATTCGCGGTGCAGATCGTCAAGCAGCCTCAGAATTTCCTCACCCGTCGTGGAATCGAGATTTCCCGTTGGCTCATCTCCCAGCAAAATCGGCGGACGAAAAATGAGCGCGCGTGCAATCGCCACACGCTGGCGCTCGCCTCCGGACAGCTCATCAGGGCGGTGATGCGCACGGACTTTAAGTCCCACGCGCTCCAGCATGGCCAGGCCGCGCCCTTCCGCATCCCGCCGGCACAGGCCTTGCAACCGCAAAGGCAAAGCCGCGTTTTCGATGGCGGTCAGTGTGGGAAGCAAATTAAAAGTTTGAAAAATCATTCCAAGCTTTTCGCGGCGAAGGCGGGTTCGGCGGTCATCGTTGAGCGAAGCTAATTCAATGCCTTCCAACTTGATCGAGCCGGACGTAGGCTCATCCAAACCGCAAATGAGGTTGAGCAGCGTCGACTTCCCGGAACCGGACGGGCCCATCACTGCGACGCGCTCACCCTGTTCTACGGTCATACTCAAATTGATCAGAGCTTTCACCGTGCCCTGGTCCCCATATGTCTTGGAGACATTGGTCATCTGGATCATAGTTTCAGCCGTGATTGCCCGGAATTGGAAGGCCTGTTCATCAAGCAGAAATGAATTCTACATCAGCCCCGCAGAACCTAGTAGGTGGAATTTCACGATCTTTCGAAGCGCCGTTTTCCTAACTGTTTTGATGCAGTTTTTTCAGTTCAAAGCGTTCCTGGCAAGATAATTTTCAACCATTTGCAGCCGGGCATGGGTTCCTGATTCATGCCTGGGTGAAAAAAGAATTTGGTTGCCGCTAACCGTAAGTGGGACTATCATTCGATTCGTCCCCCACCTTGCTTTTTAGGAGCTTGCCATGACCCTCAAAATTCTGCGGCATTCTGCAGCTCTATTCGTTTTCGCAACTTTGGGGACAGCCTCCATATGCGCGCAAGGCATTGTGGAATATGGAGTTATAACCGGAACAGCGGCCGGCGCCGCAGCCTCATCCAAGCCGTTGATCCCCTTCCCGAATATCGCGATTTCCGGCAGCCCCGCTGCTGCCACACCAGCCGTTTCGGCTCCTGCGGGGGCGGCAGCCATGACGCCCGAAGCTGCTGCCAAAGCAAATTTACAATTTTTTCAGGCTCATGCCGGCCCGACCGCTGCCGAAATAGCCGTGCGTACGGTTCCCGATCATTCCTCGACTTGGATCGATGGCAAATTTGTCGGACCTGCGCCCCTGACCATGAAGCTCGCCCCCGGTCACCATCAAATCCTCGTTCGCGCAGTCGCCATGCACGAGTATTTGCAAGAGTTCGACTTGGCGGCGAAGCAAACGCAGTCCATTGATGTGGCGCTAAAGACTTCTGTTCAAAACCAGGTGGTCATCCACTGGCCATCGCAGAAATAATCCAGCGGAGCGATTAGTTTTTACATCCTGATGCCTTCGAAGCTGCATGGACGAAGTCCGCGCACACCTTTGTTTCCTCCCAAATCCAAAAAGCCTTGTAACTACCGGAGAGAAAACCACTTATTTCTTCATTGCCCGCGGA
>DATAPT010000085.1:0-2785 GCA_036265065.1 Candidatus Acidiferrales bacterium
CCCGCTCGCCATTATTGTCGCCAGCATTTTGTTTTCTCGGAAAGCCACTTTTATGGTGGCAGGATTCAGTTTTATTTTGATCGGCGGATTGGCCGAGCTGATTTTTTATAACGTCATCCCGCGCATGCAGATTGCCGTGCCCAGCAGCCGCCAGCTGCAAACCTGGATCTTCAGCAATTTATTTTATTTCCTGGCCGTTGCATATCTTTCCAGCCTGTTGGCGCAAACCTTGCGCCGCCACAGCGAAGAGTTGGAAGTGAAGCGCGGAGAACTTCAGGACTTGCAGGCATTTAATCAGGACATCATCCATTCCATGCGAGGCGGCCTTTTGACCACTGATTTGGAAGGCAGAATTCTGCTTCTGAATCGCACAGGAGAAGAAATCACCGGAAGTCAATTCCGGGCCGTGAAGGGATCGAACGTCCAAAAATTGTGGCCCTCATTCTGGCTTCCGGGGGAGAAGACCGAAGACGGCAAGCTTCCTCAACGTCGTGAGGTGGACCTCATGACGCCGGACGGCCAGCAGCGCTTCATCGGCATATCGGTTTCCCCCTTGCGAACGGGCGAGCGGCGCATTTCAGGCTACGTTTTTAATTTCCAGGACCTCACGGACCTGAAGCGCCTGGAACAGGAAGTGGCCACCAAAGAGCGCATGGCGGCACTGGGCCGGCTCTCTGCGGCCATCGCCCACGAAATCCGCCAGCCGCTTACCGCCATGGCCGGAGCCGTGAAGGAATTGGGGCGCCTTGTTCCGCTGCAGGAAGACGAGCAGCATCTCGTCGGAATCGTGAGCAGGGAATCGGAGCGCCTGAACAAGATCATTACGGAATTCCTGAATTATTCGCGTGAAAAAACCTACGAATTTTCGGAAGAGGATGTTTCCACCATTTTGGATGAAACGCTTACGTTGCTCGAGCGCAATCCCCAGGTCGACGGAAAGTACAAGATTGAGCGGGCGTTTACCGGAAAAGAAGTTCGCGTTCGCGTCGATCGCAATCGTATCAAGCAGGTGTTCTGGAATTTATCGGACAACGCCATGCGCGCCATGCCCGACGGAGGAGTCTTGACCGTGTCTCTGGAAGCGGCGCCCTTCTGGGTGCGCATTCGCTTTCGTGACACAGGGATGGGGCTCGATCCCCGGCAGCGCCAAAAAATATTCGAGCCGCTGCAATCCAATTTTGTGGGCGGCACGGGCTTGGGACTCGCCATCGTGTACCAGATTGTTCAGGCTCACAGCGGGCGTGTCAGCGTGTTTTCTGAAAAAGATAAAGGTGCTGAATTCACAATCGATTTGCCTCGCGTCGCTTGACGCGAAGTTGCCGGAAGGAAGCATTTGAATGGCACATATTCTGGTAGTGGATGACGAGCGTTCTATTTGCGAACTGCTTGAAATCACGTTTCGCAAAGAAGGGCACCGTGTCGAAGTGGCTTTGAACGGCGAGGCCGCCCGCCGCAAGCTCGAATCCAGTATTTTTGACATCGTCATTTCAGACATCCGCATGCCGGACACCACCGGTGTTGAACTGCTTCAGTTCTGCAGGGAAATTTCCCCTTCCAGCAACTTCATGCTGATCACGGGCGTTCCCACCATGGAAACGGCAATTGCCGCCATCAATGCCGGAGCGGACCGCTATGTGATCAAGGACCACGATCTCGTCGACCAACTGCGCCGCGCGGTGCGCCAGGTGGAAGAGACTCTGAAGCTCAAGCACGAAGCTGGTTACTTGCGCCGTGAATTACGCCGTCTCACGGGCCAGGACAACATCATCGGCCACAGCCCGAAGATGCGCGCAATTTTTGACATGATCACCACCGTCGCCCCGCAGACGAGCCGTGTCCTGATCACCGGCGAAACGGGCACCGGAAAGGAACTCGTCGCCCGCGCTATCCACGAAAACAGCTCTCGCAGCAAAGAGCCCTTCATCACCATTAATTGCGGGGCGTTTCCCGAAACTCTTCTTGAGTCTGAATTGTTCGGTTACCTGAAGGGCGCGTTTACCGGGGCCACCGAAAACCGCCAGGGTCTATTTCGCGGAGCGCACGGCGGAACCATCTTCCTGGATGAAATAGGGAACATGGGATTGCCGATGCAGGTGAAATTGTTCCGCGTTTTGCAGGAAGGGAAAGTTCGCCCGGTTGGATCGACGGAAGAATTTGAAATCGACGTGCGCGTCATCGCCGCCACGAACAAGGATTTGGATAAGGCCATCGCTTCCGGGGAATTTCGCGAAGATCTGTTTTACCGCTTGAGCGTTATCCCCATCCACCTGCCTCCTCTCAGGGAACGCCGCGAGGATATTCCCCTCATGGCCAGATCGTTTCTGGAACGTTTCCGCAAAGTCATGGAAAAACCGGTCGAGGGCATCACGCCGGAGGCCATGAATCTGCTGGAGGCATACGACTGGCCCGGGAATGTGCGAGAACTCGAAAACACCATGGAACGCTCGATCGCGCTGGAAACCGGAACGATGATCTCGACTGCCGTACTTCCCGAAAAAGTTCAGCGCCGTGTGGCGCACGAAAACAATAATCACGGGTCCCCAACCAATGGCCACTTCCAGATTCCAGAAGGCGGTATGGACCTCGAAAAATCAGTGCAGGACATGGAAAGGGCCTACATTCTGACTGCGCTCGAAGCGTGTGACGGTGTCGGCACGCGCGCCGCGGATATGCTCAAAATGACTTACCGTTCTTTCCGCCATTACTCCAAAAAGTACAACATCCGGTAACCCGCAATTCTCCCATCCACGTGAGTCGACCTTGAACCGTAGGGGCACGGTATGCC
>DATAPT010000086.1:0-6248 GCA_036265065.1 Candidatus Acidiferrales bacterium
ATCCGGTCCAGATATTCCGCCGGGAAATAATGCGCATGGACATCAATCCTCATGAAATCCCATCCTTTTCCAGATTTCCCCGCCTTGCGATTTATTCCCAGGGTTTGCCGGGATCGGAGATGAGCGGGAGTATACAACGGCATGTTCCCCAAACCATTACTTCAAGCAGAACGGTTCGACCCGGCGGGATGAAGTTTTGCAATTTTTTGCCGATAGGCAAGGCGTGAGCGAAAAGAGAACCGAGCAGCGCATTCCCCTGATGGCGCGGGTCGATATCCTGTGGATGGACGACCTGCTGACTCCCCGCGTTACGCCCGCAACATTGGAGGACAGATCGCAAGGCGGCGTAAGCCTGCGAGTGAGAAGCTCAATCAGCCTCGGCACGCACATCACCATCAAATCGGGAACCCTTCAATATTCGGGAGTTGTTACCAATACCCGCCGTGACAAGGGCGGTTTTATGATCGGCGTAAAATTAATTCGCCGCGAAGAACCCAAATCAAAATAAACTTTCTCACATTCTGAAGAGAAATATTTTCCGCCTTAAGTAGCACAGGCTTCAGCCTGTGGAATTTAGTCTTTGCAAGGCTTAAACCCGCACAGGCTGAAGCCTATGCCACCAAACCCCTACTTCCCCGCCAGATAAAAATATCCCACCTTATTGTTCGGCGCTGTTCCATACCACATCCGCCCCTGCGCATCGCGGAAAACTTCGCGCATTGCAAGCTCCGAATGCGGCACCGGATACTCAATCACTTTCCCCGTTCTGGGATCGAACCGGTTGATCGTATCCATATTGTGCGAGTCGTACCAAAGATAACCATCCGCATCGAAACCCATCGCGTAAGGACTGGGATCCGGCCCGGGCAGCTGAAATTCCTTGAATGTTTGCGATTTCGGATCGAATCGCAGCATTTTCCCGCCATTGTATTCTCCGGAATAGACCATGCCATCTGACCCGATCTCCATGCGCCGGGGATGCGAATTCGCGGTCGGCGGCGTCCATTGAGAAACCTTCATCGTTCTCACATCCACTTTCCCAATTTTGTTTACCAGCGGGTCCGTAAACCAGGCGTCCCCGTTTTTATCCAGCTTAACGTCATACGCATAGACGCCTTCCACGAACCGCTCGAATTTCCCGGTCTCAGGATCGAAGCGCGTCAGCGGCACGCCGCTCGTCCAAACTTTTCCGCTTGGTTCCGTTCGCACTGTATGCTTTGAGCCGCCGTCTTCGATTCCCTCCTTGCCAGGCAAATACGCATCCTGAAATTCCGTAATCTTCTCCGTGACCGGATCCCACCGGCCAATCCGGTTCGACCCTTGCTCGGCGAGCCACACGGAACCATCCGGCGCAGGCACGGCGGAATGAACTCCGCCCGTCCCGGGAAATGGAATCGAGAAATCTTTCATCTCGCCTGTCTTCGGATCGAGCCGCGTAATCTTGTTGGCCAGGCCAAAATCGGGAATCCACAAGAAACCATTTTTATCCGGGGCAGCGCTGAAAGGCATGCGGCTCGGCCCAGGCATGTCGTATTCGACGTAGACAATGTTCAGCGCATCGCTGCTGAAGGGCCTCACAGTTTTCTGGTAGCCGGGCATTTCCGCGGGAGATTTGGGCAGCGTGGCATCAGGCCCGAACAGGCTGTCCAAGTAAGTCGCCACCGTATCCGCATCCTGGTCGCTGAAATTCGGTCCCAGAAAAATGCTGAAGTGCATCGTTTGCCGCATGAAGGCCACGCGGTCTTTCCACCCGTCCAGATCGCGCCCTACCGAAGCCATGCGGCTCTGAAATTGATGGCAGATATTGCAGTGGCCGAAAATTAAATCCTTTCCCTTTGATGCGGGCCACAGCTGCGCCGCCTGGTTTTGCGAAATTTCATTCCAGCGCACGGCGCTTTTTTGCAACGCAAAATCCATGGGCGCATTCTGGTCGGCGGCCAGCGTCAATCCCGTGCGAGGGTCAGCGCGAAACCCCACCGCCTTGATCTGCACGCGATAATCGCCGGCAGGCAAATCAGGGATGCGATATTTCCCCTGTGTATCCGACAACACAATGACAGTAATCTTCGTTTTTGAATTCTGCGCCTCGACGAACGCGCCCTGAAATGGCGCCCCGTCCACGCCATGCACCGTCCCGGCAATCGTCGCGCCATAGCACGCGGCCCCAAAGAAAACTATCAGGGCGATCAGAGCCAGAATTTTATTTTGTGGACGCATACACCCGCTCCCTATTTCGTATTAGGCCGCTATGACGGGAAGGAAATTTAAATGAAGCTAGCATAGAAATAGTCATTGTGGGTCGCGGCTTCAGCCGCGACGTTCAGTGACGCGAAAATAATGGGCTTTAGCCCCTGAACTCCTATCAAGTGCCTGGGTGGACCTATTTATGAGATCGCTCGATTTCATTCTTAAATTTTCAATACTGTATCTTCGGGAATTTACACAGTTTAATCCTAACTTTTTTCCGCATTCCAGGCACTACAAATCCTCGGCGCTCAAGCGTGGTTACCCGGTTGACACTTTTCCCCATCGAGCATATCGTCTTGCGCAAGGCATAAATCAAAACATTTATTGGGGCTTCGTGCATGAAAAAAGATAAACAAACTGGCAATCGTTTCTCGCGCCGCGAATTCATCAAGGCAACCGCCACGGGAGCCGGTGCAGCCGCCGTCACCGGACGTGGCGTGGAAGTGGCGAAGGCCGAAGCCCGCCCCGCGCACTGGGATAAAGAAGCGGACGTCGTCGTGATTGGTGCGGGCGCCACAGGCCTGCCTGCAGCCATTCAAGCGGCGGAAGGCGGCGCGTCCGTCATTCTGATTGAAGCGAATACGGATGTCGGCGGACACGCAATTTTGAGCGGAGGAAATGTGGCTCTCGGCGGCGGCACCAGCCGCCAGAAAAAATATGGCGTTGTCGATTCACCCGATCTTCTGTTTTCGGACCTGACGGATTGGTCCGTCGTCGAGCCCAACGGATTCCCCGATTACCGTTACAACGACAAGGAAATTATCCGCGCCTTTGCCGACGAAAGCGCCAAGACCTACGAGTGGCTGGTCGACCATGGCGTTACGTTCGTGGACAAAGCTCCGGACACGCTAGGCGGCCACGCCTGCGGTAACTCCGCCCCCCGCGAAAGCCATTCCGCGCCCATGGCGTTTCCGCTCGTGCAGAACGGAGGCCCGATGCCTCCCGATAAGGCCGCGACAACTTCGTCCGGCGTGGGGCTCATTCGTCCGCTTGAAGCCAGCGCCAGGAAACTCGGCGTGCAGATTCTTCTGCAGCACAAAATGACGGGCATCGTGCGCGATAATCCCACGTCTGGTAAAGTTCTGGGAATTTCCGCCACCACGCAAGGTAAAACAGTAAACATTCGCGCGCGCAAGGGTGTGATCATCGGCTCCGGTGGACACAGCAGCAACGTGAATTTCCGCCGCATTTTCGATCCGCGCCTTACAGAGGAATATCAGGTGGCCGGCGAGCCTTACTCGTTCCAGGACGGCAGCGGAGAAATCGCGGCCATGTCCGTCGGCGCATCGCTTTGGGGCGCGTTTAATCAGACAGGTGAGTTTGGACAGAACATTACGAAAGCCGGATGGATCGGCTGCCAATACGGCTACGTCAATTTGTCCTGGCAGCCGGACAGCCCCATTTTTGCGAAGGCTCGCGCCACCGGCATCCTCGTGAGGAATTACCAGAACGTGATTCTTGTGAATATCGCGGGACTGCGTTTCTACGATGAAATGCAGGGGCAATTCCCCGCCAACAATTACAATTCGATCAAGCCCTATGTCCCGCACAACTATATCAATGCGGCCAATTTGAAATATGAGCCTTCCAATTTCATCAACGCGGCGCTTGCCGGCACCGGAGATACCACTCCGGGCGGCGGACCGATCTGGGCAATCTTCGATGCGGAGGCCGTAAACCGCGAAGGCTGGAAAGTCACGCCTCCCTACGTTGATACTACCGAATATTTCTTTTCCGCCGACACCATCCCCGCGCTGGCTGAAAAAATTGTAAATAAATTTCAGAAAAAACCGATGCCACCGAATGCTTTGCAGGAAACTGTCACCCGTTACAACTCCTTCGTCGACGCCGGCAAGGACGCTGATTTCGCCAAGCCCTCACCGAAATATAAAATTCAGACCCCACCTTTCTATGCAGCGTGGGCAACTCCCGTCATTCACGATACGCGCTCCGGCCTGCGCATCAACGCCAAATGTCAGGTGATGGACATGAACGGCGAAGTGATTCCCGGCCTCTACTGCGGCGGAGAATCCGCCGGAGGATTCAGCCTGCATGGCTTGGCCCGATGCGCGGTGCAGGGCCGAATCGCAGGCAGAAACGCCGCATCGGAAATAACAAAGGGCTAAGGGTCAGCACGACGCTTGCCGGAAAAGGCGGTGGTTCTCGTAGCGCCCTCTCCGTCCTGCGCTCTTCGGGACGACGAGGGGATGTCCTTAGCAAACTGATAAAGTACGTCCCCGACTAACTCCCGCAATGTCACCAGACGCGAAGGCTAGAGTCGAAGATAACAATCCCCCTCGCCGAAAGCTCTTCCAACAATTCCTTTACGGCAGTTGACACTTCGCCATCGCCCGGAACGACCACGGCCCATTCCAGATTTTCCCGAAACTCTCGCGTGCTGATGCTCCATCGCTCAAGCGCAACCGGCGTCATCCGTCCAATTTGTACCAGTGACCAGTGCCGGGCAAGAGCCAACGCCGTTTCTCGATCCGGAAGCGGACCGCGCAAAATCAAATGGTTGTCGCCCATTACCAGAATGCCGATCATGCCGATTTCAATCCTCAATCCGCGGATCAGGTATGGCGCGACCCACTGCAAAGTGATAGATCACCTGCCGCGGAAGTTTTTTTGAGTCTGAGGGCAGAGCAGTTTTTACTTTTTTTGCGCCTAACTGCCCTTCTCCAGAAAGCTCATCGCTGCCCGCGCCCGAAATCTCCGGCACAGAATCGGCCGCGTTCGCTCCCAGCCCGGCAGCATGGCGGCTCGCAGGCGAATCCAGCATCACGAGCGTCGAGCGTTCCGCATCCCGTACAGAATCGTCCACGGAGCCGTCGATCTCCTCCAGAAATCCCAAATAGCGGTGCACATCATCGTCGTAAAATGCGCCGATTCCTGTCGCGTTCCAGCCCAGCGCTTCCGCTCCCAGATAAAGCCTCTGCCCGATGGCCCCAGCTTCGAAATACACGGAGCGATAACCACGATTGCCAAATGTCTGCGCCGCCCTGGAAAAATCCGCCACCATCGAAACGGTGAAGCACGAATTCCCTGCCAGCGTCTGCTCAAGGCTAAGAAATGCCGCCACGCGCTCGACATTTCCGCGGTGCAACTGCTCCAGCCTGCGGCTTTTGATGTCCCAGCGATAGACGCCGGGCTCGCAGCCAGTGACCCGATGAACATACAAGTACAAGGTCACGAAATCTGTGCCGCTCCTAGCTGACGATATTTCGCCACTTCCAAAATTTCCGCGCCAGTCTGCTGCCCAGTCTCGTGTCGCAAAATCCAGTAGCTGCTCCAAATCGCTCCGCTCCATAAAGGGAGTCCGCGGTTCGAAATCGAGCGCGGACCGCCGCGTTCGCACGACCGTTCCCAAATTGGTATCGCGACCGGGCTCGCGCAAAGGTACAGATTTTAGTGACTGAATATCGTCACTAGCGGCGTCTTCCTGTACCGTTTGCGGAATTCGGCCGGCAGGGTCAGGCAGGATCGTCGCGCAATGTATCCCCAGCAGCAACTTGTACGGCACTTCCTCGCCCGACAATTTATTGGGAATTTCCGCGAAAATTTCTTGTGGAGGCTCAGATCCATGCGCTGAAAAACTTTTTTGCTGGAACGCCAGAAAAGCCATCGGCGCTTCATCACCTCCGGACAAGCCGAGTGTGCGCGTCATGCGCGCATCTGAGAAGTGAGCAAGTGCGCCGCCGTGCAATCCAAGAGCGCGCGCCGCCAGCAGAATGCTCATCATGGCGTGCCCCAAATCATGGCAGCAGTAGCGATATGCGCGCTCGCGATATTTCCACGCCTCCCGCCAGAAGATTGAAGTGAGTCCCACAATCACTGACGCATCCGCGGCCCACGGAATCATCAAATCCTGCGTCCACGCACCGCTGTTGCGGAGCTCAATTGCATGCAAGTCCGCGCGGTAGATACAAACCGTCGTCAAGCCCCGTGAACCCACGCAGCGCCAGATAAGTTTCCGTGGGATGTAAATTCCCGGAAGAGGG
>DATAPT010000087.1:0-3679 GCA_036265065.1 Candidatus Acidiferrales bacterium
ATAGGCTTCAGCCTGTGCGGTTTTAGTCCTTGCAAAACCTAAAATCGCACAGGCTGAAGCCTATGCCACTCAAACCACCTTGGACATTTCTGCGGCGCGGTGAATGGCGCGGCGAATTCTGGGATATGTTCCGCAGCGGCAAATGTTTCCGGACATGGCGCGGTTGATATCTTCGTCCGCAGGATTGGGATTTGTTTTTAGTAAAGCCGCTGCGCTCATGATTTGTCCGGACTGGCAGTAACCGCACTGCGGAACTTCAATTTCCAGCCAAGCACGTTGCACAGGATGATTTCGATTCGGGGAAAGGCCCTCGATGGTTGTCACTTCTTTTCCCACTGCGCGAGAAACGGCAGTGGTGCAGGAACGCACGGGCTGGCCGTCAAGATGCACGGTGCACGCGCCGCATTGTGAAACTCCGCAACCGTATTTTGTGCCTGTCAGTCCGAGGTGCTCGCGCAAGACCCATAGCAGGGGAGTGGAGGGATCGACTTCCACGCTTACGCTGCGCTGATTCACGATTAGAGAAATCATTTTTGAAAACCTCCTGTGCAACAAATCTTTTCTTCGTGACCGCACTCGTTCATGCGTGCATTCTTAGTGCCTTGCAACAAAAGTGCAGTGTATAAAATAAAACTTTCCTGTCATTCCGAGCGAAGCGAGGAATCTCTCTTTTTTTGCAATCGAAGAGAGATTCCTCGCTTCGCTCGGAATGACAGAACAGAAAAAGTTCAACAGCACTAGGTTTTCAGCACTGCCAGCACGCGGTCCGGCAGGAACGGCGACTGCCGAAGTCGGCGCCCGGTGGCCGAAAAGAAAGCATTTGCCACGGCCGGGCCAACGCCGATTCCGCCAAGATCGCCGATGCCCACGGGATTGCGCGTGGACGGCACTATGTGCGTGTGCACTTCCGGCGCTTCCGACATGCGCAGAACCTGATAGTCATAAAAGTTCGATTGCTGGACCGCGCCATTTTTAAAAGTAATGCGTTCCTTGAGCAGGTTGCTAAGGGAATGAATTACAGCGCTCTGCAGCTGTGCGTCGAGATTGCGCGGCATGATCGGTACGCCAACATCGGCGGCAATCCATATTTCCGGCACACGAATGACGCCAGTGTTTCGATCGACGGTAACGCGCGCAATGGTGGCCATAAAGGTTCCAGCATTCGTGACGTAGGAAACGCCCCGGCCGACTTTTTCGCCTATTTTCCACGCGGCCATGTTCGCTACGGCGCGAAGCACTTCCTGCTCCGCGGGCGATTTTCGCAGCAAAGCGAGACGCATTTCGACGGGGTCATCGCCGCGCGCCATCGCGATTTCATCCACAAAACTTTCCGCAGCGAATTGATTCACTGTTGAGCCGACCCCACGCACGGCCGACATGCGCACGCCCAGTTTGTTGCGCACGGCTTCGACCAGAATGTTGGGGACGTCGTAATCGGTTTTGATTCCCGTGGTGGAAATCCGTGGGAACTCTTTTCCTTTTTCAAATCGCGTGGGATCCGTCATGGCCAGAGCTTCGTCCGCAACGAGGCGATGATGCCACGCGGTCAATTGGCCGCTCGAATCTTCCGCCGCCTGAAGATATTGCGAGGTCATGGGCTTGAAGCGACCGAAGCGCACGTCGGATTCGCGGCTCCAGATAACTTTTACCGGCACGCCCAATTCCTTGGACACGAGTGCTGAGTCCACAGCCCAATCGTGGTCCTGCGCGGAGCGCCGGCCAAATCCGCCGCCAAGATACGTGCGGTGCAGCTGCACATTTTCTGGGGCGATGCCGAGCGCCTGGGCCACAGAGCGCGTTAAATGCGTTGGCGTTTGCGATCCGGCCCAGACTTCGGCGCTCTTGCCTCCGTCTTTCACCCAGGAAACGGAATTCAGCGGCTCGAGTTGCGCATGATAAACATACTCCGTGCGGTATTCGGCCTTATAAACTTTAGCTGCGCTGCTGAGCGCCGCGACCACATCGCCCGCGTTTTGCACCTGCACGCCGGGCTTGCTGAGGTCGCGCGCGATCACGGACTGTTCTTCGAGCGCACGCTCGCTATCAAATTCGCTTTGCGGAATTTTGCTCCACGTGATTTTTAGTGCGCGTTCCGCGGCAAGAGCTGCCTCGTAAGTATTCGCAGCTATCGCCACGCGATCGGGCGGCAGCTGCATCACCTTAATTACATCGCGCATTTTTGAAACTTCGGCGCTATTGACGGAAACGGGCGTCGCTCCAAACACGGGAGCCCGCACGACGGTTGCGTAAACCATGTTGGGAAGGCGCACGTCGATACTGTATTGCGCTGAACCGTCCGTCTTGATGGGCACATCGACGCGCGGAATTTCGTGGCCGATCAGGCGGAAAGTGCTCGGGTCTTTTAAATCTTTTTCTGTAACAGCCGGCAGGGTCTCCGGCAATTTTGCGAAGCCTGCGATCTCCCCATACGTCAGGCGCTTTCCCGTTTTTGTGTGGACCACAACGCTGGGTTCCGTTGTAAGTTCCGCCACGGGAACGCTGAGACGAGTCGCAGCTGCATCCAGCATCACGCGTCGAGCCTGCGCTCCATAGAGACGCATGTTCTTGTAATAGGCCATCACCGCAGTACTCGCCGCGGTGACCATCATGCCGAAAAAGAAGGGAAGGGGATTCGCGTAAATCGCATCGTCGGCGGGACTGAATTCGACAGACACTTTGTTCCAGTCCGCATCCAGTTCCTCGGCGAAGATGATCGCCAGAGCGGTTGTCGTACCCTGGCCCATCTCCGCCGCAGGAGCCATGATGGTGATCGCTCCGTCGGGTGCGATTCGCACCCACGCCATTTTTACGCCAGCGCTGTTCGCCTGCGCATCAACTTCTGCGCCCGCCGAAGCCGGTTTCAGGTCGAGGCCGAAGACAAGTCCGAGCCCGCTCACGCCCACGCCGACAAGAAAGTCGCGACGTTTTAAAGGAAAATCAGTCATGTTGGGAGCACCTCCGGACACGTGGAAAACATGTGCAAACGAATATACCCCGCACGCAAATGGAGTCAAGGCAAGCCGGATAAAACAGTCAGAATAGAAATTGCCACGGGAACAATAAGTGGCAAGTGGCCGGGACGCAACCCCCGCAAAGGTTTTATCGATTGGCCAGAAGGCCTAATCGATTTGTATTTATGTCGGTAGTTTTGCGTTCATCCCCGCAAAAGTCCCGGAGGGACGAAATACCATAGCCCACAGCTTTAGCTGTGGGAGATATGTATATACGAACAAAGCCCCGGAGGGGCAACACAAGTTCTACCGCTTGTGCCGCCCCCTCCGGGGCTTTGTTCTAGATTTGTCCGTTTCCCCACAGTTGAAGCTGCGGGCTACGGTGAATCGTCCCTCCGGGACTTTCGCCAGGATGTAAATCAATCCTGATATTTTTGGCGAAGGCGCGGGGTGAGGCGCAGCATCAACTGCACGCGCTCGACTTCGTTTAACCAATCGGACAACGTTGCGTCAATCTCATCTTTGTCGGGCGCGACGATTCCCGTAGGGCACAACGGACCCAGCTTGGCCCGGGCGATGGCTCGATAACGATTGATGGTGCGATCGCCGGCCGTGGCGCACCATTCGTTGTCCTCTGATAGAAATATGACAACGGGGACTCGGCTGCCTGCGTTGATGCGCAATTCCGGAGGCAACTCGCTTTCCCTGGGGCGCTCGACAAATCGCAA
>DATAPT010000088.1:0-2875 GCA_036265065.1 Candidatus Acidiferrales bacterium
GATTCCAGGGATTTGACGTTCGGCCGGTCAAGCGATTGTCCGTCTCGTACGCCATCAAATATTCCGGCGCGTTGGTATTACCCAGCATGATCGCTCCGGCCGCTTCTAGTCGAGTGACGACGACGGCGTCAGCCACGGGCACGTAATCCTTGCGCAACAGCGAGCCAGCGGTGCAAGGCCATCCAGCCACGTCGATGTTCGATTTAACGCTGAGCGGGATGCCGGCGAGCGCAGGCACGGGATCGCCGCGCAGAATCGCCTGTTCCGTTTGCCGGGCACGGGCCAAGGCAGATTCCGCATCGAAGTGGACGAAGGCATTTAACTCTGGCTGAAGTGCCAGAGCGCGGTCGATGTATGCCGCCACCCATTCCACGGGCGAGATTTCTTTTTTGCGGAATCGTTCGACTGTATCGGTGATGGAGAAATAGGGCGGTGCGCTCATGGGCTCTAGCAAGTTAGAAAACGCCGACGCTGCGGTCAAGTGGGAGCTGCGGCGGCGCGCGAAAAGTGCCTATAAAAACGATTGACGATACAATGAGTACTCAAGACAATCGAAGGACGAAAAGATCAGGGAGATCGATTTTTTCGTCGCGCGTCCAGAGAGTTTTTCCTTCATGCAGATGAAAGCGAAATCGATCCGCGGTTTGATGTGGATAATTGCGGTGGTGCTATTTGCCGCTGTGGCTTGCTCCGCCGTTTTTCGAGCTGGCGTAGCGCAGAACATAGCCAGCGACAAACCGGTGTCTTCGACGGCTGCTGCGAAGAGCGACAACTCGTCCACGGAAGCGCTTCGTCTGAACACGCTAGGCGTCGCGCACATGAATCAGCAAAAAGGCGCGGAGGCGCAGAAATATTTCGAACGGGCGCTGGCGGCTGATCCGAATTTCGCACCGGCCAAAATGAATTTGGGCATCTCGCTGCTGTCGCAACAGAAACTTGAGTCCGCGGTGAGTAACCTCGAGGACGCGTCCGCGAAACTACCTGACGACCCGTATGCCTGGTACAACCTGGGCATCGCGTACAAAGATACGGGCGCGCCTGAAAGAGCCATTCTGGCATTTCAGCACGTGGAAAAAATCGTGCCTGACGAGCCGGACCCGTATTATTTCGAAGGTTTTCTGTGTTCGCAGTTACAGCGATTTGACGATGCTATCGTTGCGTTTAAGAAAGCGCTGGCCATCGCTCCGTATCACGCTTCGGCACAATTTGTGCTAGCGCGCGCATATCAACGCAAAGGGGATACGGATTCCGCGCGTGAGCACATGAAACGCTTCCAGAAAATCACCGCCGAGCATCTGGGGGCGCCATTTGGAGCGGGCTACGGGGATCAAGGCAAATTTTCGCTGGCGGAATTTGTGCGTGGATCGGAACTGCGTGCGCCGGCCGAAATCCCTGTGCGGTATGTTTCGCAGCCGCTAGCTGCTTTGCGTGGACCGGGCAACGGCGCGTGCTTTCTCGATTTTGATGAGGACGGCAAGATCGATCTGTTCGTTGTTGGCGCAGGAACGGAGAAGAGTCATCTGCTGCGGAATCTGGGGCAGGGAAAGTTCGAAGACGTTACGGAACGCGCCGGGCTTAGCTCGCTTGGTGCGGGACTTGGTTGCGCGGCGGGTGATTTCGACAATGATGGACACACTGATCTCGCGGTCTGTGAAGCGGGTGGTGTGCGGCTGCTGAGGAATGAGAGCGGCGGAAAGTTCGTAGACGTCACGGAAAAAGTGGGCATACGGCGGGAACCCGGATGCGTTGCGGCGTTGTTCGTGGACTACGACCATGATGGTGATCTGGATTTGTATCTCACGGTGTCGGCTGGCGAAGGTGGAGCAGGGAAACGCAAGAATACATTGTGGCGCAACAATGGAAACTCCTCGTTCACTGATGTATCTGCGGATTCCGGATTAGCGTTGGAGGCCACGGGTGGCGGCGTTACGGTAAGCGATATCAATAACGATCGGGCCATCGATTTTATTGTGGCGGGCGGTGCTGCGGGAGCGTCGGTCTACTTGAATCCGCGCGAGGGCAAGTTTGTTCCCTTGGATGGACTGGATTTTGCAAAGGAAAAGCTTCCGCCGGCTGTCGGAGTTGTAGCGTTCGATTTCGACAAGGACGGCTGGGTCGATCTCGCGTTTACGCACGCCGGAGCGCCGGGTATTAGTTTGTGGCGCAATGTGCAGGGCAAAAAGCTGGAACGCGTGCCGTTGCCCGATTTTGGCTGGAAACAAGGGTGGGGCCTGACGTGGGTGGATTATGACAATGATGGATGGCTCGATCTGGTTGCGGTCGGCGAAAGCGCCAAAGGTGGCGAGATTCGGTTGCTGCGAAATCTGGGCGATGGCGGCTGGGCCGATGTCACGAAGAAAACGCAACTCGATACCGTAAAGCTTGCGGAGCCTCGCGCGATTGCGGTCGCCGATGTGAAAGCGAATGGGAGCCCGGATCTGGTAGTCACGCAAGCAGGCGCAGCGCCGCTACTGCTCGAAAATATTGGCGCGAACAAAAATAACTGGATGCAAATCGATTTGAAGGCGCTGAACGACAACAAAAGTGGAATCGGAACGAAGGTCGAAATTTACGCTGGCGCGCTGTATCAGAAATGGGAATTCGGAGGAGGTTCCGGCTATCTCGGACAGAGTACAGCGCCGTTGATCGCAGGATTGGGAGCGGAAAAATCCACGGAGGTCGTGCGTCTGTTGTGGCCGACGGGCGTTCCGCAAGATGAAGTCAATCTTGCTGCGCAGAAAACGCAAACCATTGGTGAACTCGACCGCCGCGGCAGTTCTTGTCCCGTACTTTTTTCGTGGAATGGCAAGGAATACGAATTCATCGCGGACATGATCGGTCCTGGAGTTGTTGGCCACTGGATCGCGCCGGGCGA
>DATAPT010000089.1:0-3743 GCA_036265065.1 Candidatus Acidiferrales bacterium
AGCGTTCTATCCCGGAAAATCCGTTGTCGCCGATCCTCAATTGCTTTCCACTTTGCCGCCGCGCGAATTCCGTTCGGGAATATACGAAATTATTAAATACGGAGTGATTGGCGACACCAAGCTTTTCGAGTTTCTTGAAAAGGATATGGGGAAAGTTTTGCGCAGGGAGCGTGCGGCGCTTGCCTTTGTCATTGAGCGGTCCATTGCTCAAAAAGCGCGCGTGGTATCCGAAGATGAGCGCGAATCGGGCGTGCGAGAAATTTTAAATTTCGGCCACACGTTTGCGCATGCTCTCGAAAGCGTAACGCGCTATCGAAAGTATTTACACGGGGAAGCTGTTGGGTGGGGAATGCTCTCCGCGTCGCGATTGGCAGTCGAAAAGGGAATGCTTTCGTCGGTCGAGGAAGAGCGGATCGCCAGGATGATTGCCGGCGTCGGGCCGTTGCCGGCATGGCCTTCCGTCCCTTCCGCGAGACTTATTCTGGCCATGCAGGCGGATAAGAAAACGCGCGCAGGCCGCCTGCGATTTGTGTTGCCGGAACGAATTGGCACGGTGCGATGCGGCGTGGAGGCCGAAGTGGAAATGCTGGTGCGCGTTTTGCGCGAATGCAGCTTGGCCGCCGCCCAAACCTTCGCGCCGAAGAGACGCAGGAAATGACCACCGCCTCCCAAAGCAAAGCGCCAGGTACGCGCCCGGAAGGCGCGCAGGACGAGAAGGAAGCCGCCGCGCACGTTCAAAAAATGTTTGGGCTCATCGCGCCGCGCTACGATCTGCTGAATCATCTTCTCTCGCTCGATATCGATAAAGTGTGGCGTCGGCGCGTGGCTCGCGCGGTGAGCGCGATTCTGCACAATCCGAACGCTACTGTGCTCGATCTGTGCTGCGGCACCGGCGACCTTGCGCTGGCATTCCGGAAGGAATCTCCGATCGGGGCAAAAATTACAGGTTCCGATTTTGTGCCGGAAATGCTGGTTCGCGCGCGCGCCAAGGCCGCCGCTGCGGGCGTGGATATCCCGTTTGTGGAAGCCGATGCACTGGCCCTGCCGTTTGCAGACGCGAGTTTTGACCTGGTGTCCTGTTCATTTGGATTTCGCAATCTGGCAAATTACGAACGCGGCCTAGTGGAGATTTTTCGCGTGTTAAAGCCTGGAGGCGTCGCCGCGATTCTGGAATTTGGGGAGCCTCCCGGAAAAATGTTTGGCGGGCTCTACCGGTTTTATTTTCGTTATGTGTTGCCGCGGTTGGGTGGACTGATTTCCGGGAATTCCTCCGCGTACACTTATCTACCAAATTCAGTAAGCAAATTTCCTTCGCCCGAAGCTCTGCAGGCCATGTTTGAGCGTGTTGGCTATGGAGGAGTGAAGTTCGTGCGCTGGACTGGCGGGATTGTCACGCTGCACACGGGAACGAAGTTTTAGCGTTTGGTAGGACAGGCTTCAGCCTGTCTGGTTTTGAATTCTTTAAGCGCGGCAAATTCAAAGGAAGACAGGCTGAAGCCTGTCCTACTTATTAGTTTTCCAGGCCTAACAAGCGGATTTTATTCAGCAAGGTTTTGTACGACACGCCAAGTTGCTCCGCGGCGCGCGTTTTATTCCACTTGGAAGATTTGAGTGCGGCTTCGATCTTGAAGCGCTCCACGTATTCCACGGCTCGCGTTCCCACTTCCTGCAGCGTGCCTCCCCAATCGAAAGCTTCGGCCAGCATGCCTTCGGGAATATTTCCTTCCGGCGGGCGGGCGGCGGGAAGTTGCAGGTCGGCTGCTCCGATCGCGTCGGAATCCGTGAGAATTGCGGCGCGCTCAATCGTGTTTTGCAGTTCGCGGACGTTTCCAGGCCACGGATAGCTGAGCATCGCGGCGCGCGCGCTGGGCGCAAATTTCAAATTTGGCTTGCGAAATTCGCGCTGAAATTTGTCGAGAAAATGGTCGGCAAGAAGTATTACATCGTCGCCGCGTTCGCTGAGAGCGGGAATAGTGATGGGCACAGCGGCGATGCGGAAGTACAAATCTTCACGAAATGTTTTTGACGCGACGGCCTCCGTAAGATTCTTGTTCGTGGCGGCGAGAATGCGCACATCGATGTCCACCTGCTGCGTGCCGCCGACGCGCTCAAAGCTGCGCTCCTCCAGCACGCGCAAAAGTTTTGCCTGCGTGCTCAGAGGAAGCTCGGCAATTTCATCCAGAAAAATCGTGCCGCGATTGGCAAGTTCCATCTTGCCGACTTTGCGCGATCCTGCCCCGGTGTACGCGCCACGCTCATGTCCGAACAATTCGTTTTCGACGAGCCCTTCGGGGATCGCCGCGCAATTTAAAGCGACGAATGCCTGCTGGCGGCGCGGAGAAAGATGGTGGATTGCGCGCGCAAATAATTCCTTGCCCGTGCCGCTTTGCCCGAGCAACAAAACGGTGGAATCCGTCGCGGCTACGCGCTGCACTTGATGCGTGGCGTCCTGCATGCTCTTGTGATCGCCGACGATGCGCGGGAAGCCGTATCGCTCGGCGTATTCCTCGCGAAGCAACAAGTTTTCACGCAACAATTCCTGTTGCTGTGACGCGCGCTCCACCAGCAGATTCAGGTGCTCGAGGTCCACAGGCTTCTGGATGAAGTCGTACGCGCCTTCCTTCATGGCTGTAACAGCTTCTTCAACGGAACCGTAAGCAGTGATCAGGATGACGGGAATGGTCGGGTCGGCCTGCTTTGTTTCGCGGAGCACGTCGAGCCCCGAGCAGCCGGGAAGTTTTAAATCCGTGAGCACCAGAACGTAGCGGCGCGCGCGAACCTTGGCCACGGCAGAGGATCCATCCGGCGCTTCGTCCACAGTGTGCCCGGCGCGCTCGAGAGCCTTCTTCAGCATTGCACGCAGTTCTGGTTTGTCTTCAACTAGAAGAAGGGGTTCCATAATTTTTCTTTGTATCATGCCTGCGCGCCGCAAAGTGAATTGCTGCGCGTCATTGTGCGGAGTCAGCTACAGGGTGCTTCTATTCTTTTTCAATATTCCACCTGATCGAACCGAAATGCCGCCGGCCGTGAACTACGGTTGTGGCGCAGGCGTGGCCGCTGGAGCGGGCGCAGAATTTTGCTGCGATGGTTGCGCCGCTGGCGCTGCCCATCCAGGTTCACCGCCTGCTTGCCGCATCTGATCTTCGAGACTGGAAATGTCAGCCTTATCCTGCTCAATCGCCGCCGTCTTATCGTCAATCTTCGTTCTCGAATCGTTAATATCCTGGCGCGAATAATCCTGCTTCAGGCTGGCCATAGGGTCGGTATAAAACTGTTGCTGCTTGAGATTAAATTCGCGCTGCATGATGTCCAGTTCGTGTTGGTCATCGGCCAGTTTCTTGTTCGCATCCGCGAATTTATCGCGCCAATAGCTTTCGTCCTTTACTGGCGCCTTTTTTTCAGCGCCAGCCACTTTCCCGTTCTTATCGTCCGTCTTTTTGGCCTGGTCCTCGGGCGGTGCTGGAGATTCTCCCACGACGCTGACGACACCGTTAATCGTGCCCAAATTGTCGTTGTCGATGGTCAATTTGGCCTGCGGAGCAGTTTTTCGCTCTGCCCGCGCCTTGCGAGCCGCGTCAGCAACGCTCTCCTGGCTTTGGTCTTGTTGAGCCGCAAGATAGCAGGGGGCACCGAGCATTGCAGAACTCAATACCAGCGTAATAAGTCGTTTTTTATTCATAATTTGTGCCGCCTTTCCGGGGGACTTGGCGGTTCTAAGCATTACTAGTTTAGATGCGGGCCGA
>DATAPT010000090.1:0-4012 GCA_036265065.1 Candidatus Acidiferrales bacterium
GACGGGCGCGTGGAAGTTTATGCGATTGGCGATGAAGAACAGATCGCCGTTTTTCGGAATGCGCTGCGGCGAGGTCCGCGCATGGCTTCCGTGGAGAATGTGGAAGAAATCGACGCTGATTTTCTGCGTGAATACGCAAACGGTTTCTCCATCGAAAGCGATCAATGAATGGTGTGGCAACGCTGGCAGCAGGAAGCAAATTATTCGGCTATAACGAGTCAAGGCGAAAGGCGGAGTAAGCGGAATGAATCATTTGAAGGAATTTATTCGGGAAGTTCCCGATTATCCGAAGCCGGGAATTCTTTTTTACGATCTGACGACGTTGCTGAAAAATCCCGAAGCTTTTCATAGCTTGGTGGATGAGCTTTGCGGACATTACGCTGGTCAAAAAGTGGATGCGGTTGTTGGCATCGAAGCACGCGGATTTATTTTGGCCCCTGCGCTGGCATACAGGCTCAATGCGGGATTCGTTCCGGTCCGGAAACCTAAAAAATTGCCATCGAAAGCAGTTTCCGTTACCTACCAGCTCGAATACGGCTCGGACACCCTCGAAATACATGAGGACGCGATCAAGCCCGGACAAACCGTATTGCTCAGCGATGATTTGCTTGCCACAGGCGGCACCGCCGCAGCCACCGTGGAACTCGTGCGCAAGTTGGGCGGTAAAGTGGTTGGCGCATCTTTCGCCGTCGAGCTGACATTCCTGAACGGTCGCGCAAAATTGCCGGGCGTCGACGTCTTCACAATGATCCAGTACGACAAGTAGTTGCCGAAGCTTTGGAACCACGGATGCACACGGATACACACGGACAAAAGCTGATAAAGATTAAGGCTGATTAAGGAAAAGAATTTTATCCGTGTTAATCCGTGTGCATCCGTGGTTACTTCCCGGTTTTGCCGCGCTGGCGAACAACTTCGAACAGGACTACTCCTGCGGCGACGGATACGTTCAGCGCGCGCACGGGGCCAGTGGTTGGAATCGAGACCAGGAAATCGCAGCGTTCCCGCACCAGGGCATGCAATCCTTTGCCTTCGCCTCCCATAACAATTCCCACTGGAACTTTGAAGTCCACTTCGGTATGGAGTTGTTCGGCGCGCTCATCCAGTCCTACCAGCCAGTAACCCGCTTCCTTCATTTCTTCCATGGCGCGCGAAAGATTTGTTACGCGTGCCACAGGCAAGTGCGCCAAGGCTCCAGCCGACGCGCGGGCCACAGCTTCCGTAAGCCCCGCCGCGCGCCGCTCTGGAATAACAACCCCCTGCGCACCCGCGGCAAGCGATGTGCGAATGACAGCGCCAAGGTTTTGCGGATCTTCTACGCCATCCAACAAGACCAGTAGTCCAGGGGCGCTTCCTTCCGGGCGAGGTTTCAGAAGATCGTAAAAATTCATCGCAGGAGAGGAAGCCACGAACGCAACCACGCCCTGATGTTCGCGCGTTCCCGCAGCGCGATCCACCTGAGTGCGCTCCTCAAAGCGCACCGGGACATCCAATTTTCGCGCGAGCCGCACCAATTCTTCCACACGATTGCCGTGCGTTCCCTTAGCCACCAGCAGGGAATCGAGCGGCCGGTTTGCTTCCAGGGCTTCTCGCACCGCGTGGATTCCAGTAAGACGATCCATAACGAAAGGTACTCCTCAATATGTCAAATAGAAAAAAATTAAGTCATGACTGCATAACCGATATCTTTTGGGCGAGCGCCAGCAAACATTTAGAAAGCGCAAAAGGGAAATTTTGCCGTGGGCTCAGCGGTCAAGGGTCGCAATGGCCTGCGCGGCAATCGCCTCGCCGCGGCCAATAGCGTCGACGGATTCGTTGGTCTTTGCCTTCAAATTGATCATGGAAGGAGCGATGCCCAGCGATTTCGCCAGCGCCTCGCGCATGGCCGGGAAGTGCGGACCGAGTTTCGGCTTTTCGGTTATGACCGTGGCATCGATGTGCACAATGCGAAAATTATGCTCGGCCAATAAATCGCGAATATGCTCCAAAAACCGCAAACTCTGGGCATCTTTCCACTTGGGATCTGTATCCGGAAAATGCGTCCCGATATCGCCCATTCCCGCTGCGCCCAAAAGGGCGTCGCACATGGCATGGGCGAGCGCGTCTCCATCCGAGTGGCCCACAGGTCCTTTAGGGAAAGTGAGTTCAACCCCGCCGAGGATTAACTTCCGTCCTTCCGCCAGGCGATGCAGATCGTAGCCAATCCCTGAGCGCGTCATCGTCCTGCTCGCTCTTGCCGCAGATAAAATTCAGCGAGTTCCATGTCACCCGGACGGGTAATTTTCAAATTGCGCTCCGAACCGACCACGACGTGGACGTCGTGCCCGGTACGTTCCACCAACCCCGCCTCATCCGAAGCCGTAACCCCATCCTGGCGCGCCTGGCCGAAGGCTTGAATCAACAATAGGGCGCGGAACACTTGCGGGGTCTGCGCCAAAACCACACGTTCCCGCGGAATGGTCGCCGTGATCAGCGCCACATCGTTGGGCAGGCTCGCGCGTTTTACTTCTTTCACCGTATCCATCGCTGGAATGCCAAGAATCGCCGCCCCACAAGCCGCAGCTTCGGCGATGACGCGCTCGATCTGGCTGACTGTCACGAGCGGGCGAACCGCATCGTGTACCAGGATCAATTCGGTCTCCGAAGAGACGTGAGTCAAAGCGTTGGCCACGGAATCCTGGCGCGAATCACCACCACGAATCACGCGAACGGGCCTGCCAAACTTTTCCTCCGCTGCGCTTGCCGTCAGCGAATCGATCTCTTCGGCGCGCGTAGCGATGATGAAATCAGTTATGGCCGTGCAGGCCGCCAGACGCCGTAAAGTGAATAGAAGCACGGGGATGCCGTCGAGCGAGAGAAACTGTTTGGGCGTTTCCGCGCCCATTCGCGTGCCTAATCCCGCCGCGGGTAATATGGCTGTTACACGGTTCATCATGTCCTCGGTAGTTGAGCCAAAAAGCTTACACCAATTAGCCGCACATAGAAACAGGGGGGTATCTTGCTGTAGTTATCGCAGAATTTCGACGCACCTGCCTTCTAGGGGACATCAAGATATTATAAATATCGAACCATTCGAAAGATTTCTTTGATTTGACGAGATTGCTTGGTCGAGATATTCTGCGAGTTCGCTGATAGGCGGATTTACCGGCTCAGGGCTGTCTTTGACAGTCTATTTTAGATTTCATTAAGGAGATCCACTAAATCACCATGAAAAAATATAAACTCGAATATATCTGGCTTGATGGCAGGAAGCCAGTGCCTGAACTGCGCGGCAAGACAACAATGAAGTCTTTTGCCAACCCACCAGCGCTCGCCGACCTGCCCCTTTGGGGTTTTGACGGCAGTTCCACGATGCAGGCGGAAGGCAAGAGTTCTGACTGCGTTCTGAAGCCTGTTGCAATGTATCCTGACGCAAGCCGCAAGGACGCCTATATCGTCCTCAGCGAGGTTATGAATGCCGATGGCACGGCACATCCTACGAACGCGCGCGCTACGATTATCAACGACCCCGATTTGTGGATCGGATTCGAACAAGAATACTTCCTGTACAAGGACGGGCGTCCCCTCGGCTTTCCGGCAGAGGGTTACCCTGGTCCGCAGGGTCCGTACTACTGCGGCGTCGGCTACAAGTATATGGGAAGCGTTGCACGCCAGATTGTGGAAGAGCACTTGGAACTGTGCCTGGCCGCTGGGATCAATCATGAGGGCATCAACGCCGAAGTTGCCAAGGGGCAGTGGGAATTCCAGATCTTCGCCAAAGGCTCCGCCAAGGCCGCCGATGACGTCTGGACCGCTCGCTATCTGATGATGCGGCTCTGCGAAAAGTATGAAGTGGACTTCGTGTTGTACTGCAAGCCGATCAAGGGCGATTGGAATGGCTCCGGTATGCACACGAACTTCTCTACGAAATACATGCGAGAAACCGGTGGCAAGGAATACTTCGAATCCCTGATGAAGGCTTTCGAAAAGAACATCGACGCGCACATCTCGGTATATGGCCCGGATAACCATC
>DATAPT010000091.1:0-7211 GCA_036265065.1 Candidatus Acidiferrales bacterium
TCCCTCCGAGCTTCCATTTCCATTGAAGACTTGAATGAATAGCAGAACGCTGTAGATCCCGCAAAAAATTGCGATGACGCTCAATAGAAAAGCGATAACGCCCCGAACGAATCGGGAATCCAAAAATTGCGGCACACATCCTCCGACATTCAATCGTCGGAGGGATTATAAGGGGAAAAAGTTTTAGCGATAATAAAAAATAAAGGAAAGCCATCAAATGTTGATAGCTCTTTATCAGGCTGGTCTGAAGGGGAGCGTAGTTTAGCAATAGCAATTGGCCAGCCCGGCTTGCCTCGAGAAAAAATTCTATGCAGGCATCTGTGCCGGGCCAGTCAAATGTGGAACCTTTCGAAATGTGCGAGCAATCCTTTCAATCTGTTTATTTCTTCGGCTGTTTTGCAATCACCAGTTTGGCTATTTTGTCGTAAGTGGCCTGGGGAATAATCTTTTTCTGCACAAGCTCCGTCTTCGCCCTGTAAGGACGCCCATCAATAATCTTCTGTGAGTAGGCTGCCCCGATCCCCGGTAGCTCTGCCAGTTGGTCCTTTGTGGCGCTGTTCAGGTCAACCAGCGCCGCAGGCGCTGCAGCTTTCGCTGGCGCTTGGGTCGAGGCCGCCGGCGGTTTGCTGGCCGGCGCTGTCTGCCCGAAGGTAAGGGATGTGGCGCACAAAAAGAGCAAAGTGAGCAGCGTAGCAGCTGAAAAAATTCGTTTTTTCGTCATCGATCTTCTCCTCTATTGTTCGCTATTCCTGCTGGATTGGTTTGAAATTTGCCAAAAAGGGGGATTGCACTAACTTCGTTATCGTAGAGTGCAAGCGCACTCATGTCAACGCTCCTGCCTGAAGGTTGCACTATTAATTTGAAGCGCAAAGTTGACGCGAAAGCGCACAAAAAAAACGCCCGCCCAAAAAATCTGATAACCGCTACCATGACAATCGTAGTCGGGTGAGCATTCGCCCCATATTAAAACGTGAAAAGAAAGGAATTACCACATTGAACAGCCGCTCTGCGATCGGTTTGTCGCGCTAAGGCGCAGCAGTATATAGTGTTTACGCGGGTCCGTTATGTCGATCCGCGAATTTTCAAACATAATTTCCATCGAGGAACCCGCCCGAGATTTCATGAGTGTGGATATCGTTAAACAATTGGATCGAGCCAAGCGCTTGGTCGAAAAGCGAAGCATCGATGAGGCCATTGAGGCCTATCAAACCGTGCTGGCCGATTTTCCCAACCATCTCGAATCCATGCAATCGTTGGGCGATTTGTTCACCATGCAGAACCGGCCGGATCGGGCAGCCGTGTATTACGGGATGCTGTTTGACCGATTCATTGCCCCCCGCGAAGAGCCAAAAGCTCTGGCCCTGTACACGCGCTTTCTCAAATCGCAGCAACAACCTCCCCAACGCGTTGCGCGGTACGCCCTGCTTCTGCAAAAACAGAATCGCGCGGAGGAAGCGCTCGAACAATTTATGTCCGCTGCCCTCGCCTTTGAGTTGAGCGATAAGGGAGAAGATGCGCTGGCCTGCTTCGTGCGGATCGCGCAACTCGATTCTGAAAATCGAGATCGGCATGTCACCGTAGCGAACCTGGCCGAGCGTCTGGGAAATCTTACGGCGGCTTCTCGCGGATACTTGCGAGCAGGGCAGCTGATCACCGACAACGATGAAGAGGCCCTGGAATTTTTCGAAAAAGCCCACGAACTGATTCCCGAGGATCGCAGCGCGGCGCTGCATTGTGCGCAGTCTCTAATGCGCAAAGGCGACGCGGCTGCTGCGGCCGCAGTTCTTGCCCCGCTCAGCAATACGGAAAGAGACGCAACTTTTCTGGACACCTATGCCGACGCGCTGATCCGTTCCAGCCAGCTCGACACCGCTCGAACTCTGCTGGAAAGCATGCAAAGCCAGGGAATCGGGTCGGCGGAAAAATTCTTCCTTCTGACCGCGGAATTTCTTAAAGCGGGCGAGGAAGAAAAAGCCGTCGAACTACTTGTCGTTACGAAAAAAAGCATGATCGCCGCAAGAAATGAATCAGAATTTGCCGCTGCCGCCGATAAGCTGGTGGAAGCGTTTCCAAAGTCATCGCGACTTGCCAAATTCTGGGCCGATTTGTACAGCGAGCTGAATCGCGAGACGATGTTTTTTGAAGCCGAAGTTCATCTGTTTGATTTGCATTTCGAAAATAACGAAATTCATGAGGCTTGCGAAGCCTTCGAGAAGCTTGTCGAAATCGATCCGTATGACTCCCGCAACCAGCAGCGCTATGACCTGCTCAACGGGCGCGCCGAAGTTGATTTCCTCAAGCGCGTAAAGGCTCGGCTTTCCAATGCCGCTACTCACAATCCGGAAACCCCGTCCACGCAACCGCCACGCAAGGATTCCGATGAGCCGTTGCCCGCCCTTCTGGAAGCGGTCCAATCGAGGCAGACGCTTGAAGACCTGCTCGTCCAGGCCGAAATTTTCATTCAATATTCTCTACAGTCCAAGGCGGTGGAGCGCTTGCAGCGCATCGTGGAATTGTTCCCCGGCGAAGATGAAAATAATGAACGCCTGCAAAGCCTGTTTGATGCCGCGCGCTGGTGGCCAGAAAAAATTACAACCCCGGCCGTTCCCTCGAAGTTGCCGCATGCGAGCATCGAGGCGCCGCCTGTTCGCAATACGGTCGCCTCTCCTTACGCGCCCGAAACCCTCCGTGATCTTTCGAAAATCTCGGAAATTAATCAAAACGTTTTTCGGCAGCCTTCGCCCCGCGCCATGCTTTCGGTTGCGGTGAACGAAGTGGGCAATTATTTGCGCGTCACACGGTGCATTGGTGCGATCGGCCAGCCTGGGCAGCCTCCGCAAATGGCCTCGGAGTTTTGTTCCACGGGAATCCAGCCGTCCTCTTCAAATCAGATTGTCCGTTTGATGAGCCAGCTATCAGCCGCCGCTCCGGATCCATTAGGCGGATTGTCGTTCGAGGGCAACGCTTTCCCGATTCTCGGGGAAATGGGTTTGGAAACGGCGATCGGAGTTCAGTTAACGGATCCCGAGACACAATCGCCGGCCGGCATGATGATTCTAGGTCATGCTTCGGCGCACGCATGGAAGCCGAACGAAACTTATTTTCTGCAATCGGTGGGCGATCAAATGCTCATGTGTGTGCACCATACTCGACTGCGCACACTCATTCGGACCCTTGCTGTGGCCGACGAAAAAACAGGCTTGCTGGCACGAAGCTCTTATATCGATTGCCTGCTGCACGAAACGCAACGCGCGCGCACGCAAGGGTTGCCGCTCGCGCTGGCTCTGTTGCAGGTCGATGGCGGCCCGGACTTGCTTCGCCAGCAGGGAGAGGGTCCGTTTGATCGCTACATGGAGCAATTGGGCGAGACGGTCAATACAATCGTTCGCCAAACCGACCTCGCAATCAAGTACACTTCTTGGGCTCTCGCAATTGTTCTGCCGGACACTCCGCTCACGGGCGCTCAGAGATTTGCCGAGAAACTGAAAGCGGCCGTCAGCGGGTTGCGACCCCCGTGGGATGCGGGGCCATTGAGCATGAGCGTGGCCATCGCCGAGGCAATCGCTCGCAAGGATTATGATAACGAAGATATTGTGACGGATTTGATTAACCGCGTGGAATCGGGACTGGAAGAGGCCCGGAAGCGCGGCGGCAACGAAATTATTGCCCTGGAATTGGCAAAGAATTGAGGAATGCGCATGGCTTACGAAAACCTGCTGTATGAAAAGCGGGATCGTATCGGGTTCATCACCTTCAACCGTCCCAAAGTGTTGAATGCGTTGAATCATAAAACCATGGAAGAGCTTCGCGATGTTTTGATCTCCGCGCGCGAAGATCAGGATGTGCGCGTTTTAATTCTCACCGGCGCCGGGGAAAAATCTTTTGTGGCTGGAGCCGACATTGCGGAACTCGCAGTGCAAACTCCGGTGAGCGGCAAAGAAACTGCGGCGTTTGGCCAGTGCGTTTTGAATTTGCTGGAGATGTTGGGAAAACCTTCCATCGCGGCCATCAACGGTTTTGCGCTGGGTGGAGGCTGCGAAGTCGCACTCGCGTGTTCCATGCGTTTAGCGAGCAAGTCCGCTAAGATGGGCCAGCCGGAAGTGAAACTGGGCATTATGCCAGGTTACGGCGGATCGCAGCGCCTGACACGCCTGTGCGGCAAGGGCGTTGCCTACGAGCTCTGCCTCACGGGAGAAATGATTTCCGCGGATGAGGCGTTGCGGATTGGTCTCGTGAATCATGTGTATGAGCCGGCGGACCTTTTGCCTGCGGCGGAAACGCTTGCGAAAAAAATTATCGCCAATGCGCCTCTTTCGGTAAAGTTCACGATGGAGGCGATTGAGCGCGGCACGCAAATGCCACTGGCCGAGGGCCAATACCTGGAGACGGCGTTGTTTGGCCTGTGCGCAGCCACGGAAGACATGCGGGAAGGCACGCGCGCGTTTCTGGAAAAGCGCGCGGCCCAATTTCAAGGAAAGTAACGAGAGCGCGAGAAAAAATACCTAATCACATGGAAAAAAACTTTCACGGAAAAGAAATTCGCGGAGCTTCCACTGCCTCAGGCTTGCGCTTTGCGTTGGTGGTCAGCCGCTTCAATAGTTTTATTACCGATCGTCTGATGGCCGGAGCCGTGGACGCGCTCGAAGCCGCCGGCGCCGAAGCGGAAAATATTCTGGCCGTTCACGTTCCAGGCTCGTTTGAAATTCCTTTGACCGCGAAAAAGCTGGCTGCCGCGGGACGCGTGGACGCGGTGATCGCCATCGGCTGCATTCTGCGCGGCGAGACTGCGCACTTTGATTATGTGGCAAGCGAAGTGGCGCGCGGCGTGCAACTCGCGCAACTGGACACCGGAATCCCCGTCATTTTTTGCGTGCTCACCTGTGACACGCTCGAGCAGGCCATTGACCGCGCCGGACTCAAGAGCGGAAACAAAGGCCACGATGCGGGGCTGGCGGCAATCGAAATGGCCAATCTATCCAGACAGCTGCGCTCTGCGGAAGTTCCCAGCAAGGCAAAAGCCGCCTCACGCGGGAAGCGTCGCTAAATGTCACTGCGCAGAAAATCACGCGAATACGCGCTCCAGATGCTTTTTCAATGGGACATGGGCAAGCAGGAACCATCAAAAATAGAAGATGGTTTTTGGAAAAATGCGAAGGCCCAGACATCCACCCGGGAATTTGCCAACCAACTTTTTGAAAGTGCCGCTGCACGCACCGAGGAAATCGATCCCATTATTTCGCTGCACGCTCAAAATTGGCGCATCGAACGCATGTCGGCGATTGACCGCGCCATTCTTCGCCTGGCGCTGTGCGAAATTAGAACGACAAGCACCCCAACAAAAGTGGTGATTAACGAAGCGTTAGAACTGGCCAAGAAATTTTCAACAGAAGAAGCTTCGCCATTCATCAACGGCATTCTCGATGCCGCCGCAAAATCCCAAACCGAAAAGCCGCCGTCACCGTCTCCAGCGGAAAATTAATCCCCAAAAGTGTTACGGAAGTTGCTGCGCCCGGCTGCTGTAGCCCGCCTCTTCAGAGGCGGGGCATTTCCGCCTCGTAATGCAGCTCGCCGCTACAGCCCGCGAACCACTGCGCAAGCATGTTCCAGAACTTTTTGCGTGTCCTTCGCCCTTCGCGTCTCCGAATAAACCCGCAGCATCGGCTCCGTTCCCGACGCGCGCAACATCACCCACCCCGTCCCCTCAAGATACAACTTGATTCCGTCCAAATTTTCGCGCCGTGCGACTTCCCAGTCGAGCACACGCTTCACCTTCACCCCGCTAAAATGCTCAATCGCACGCTCTTTTTGCCCCGCCCTGAGTTCCAAATCCACGCGCCCGTAATGATGCTCGCCAAATTCTTCGTGAAGCTGCGCGACAAGCTCGCCAAGAGTCTTCTTGTGCCAGGCCATGACTTCCACCAGCAACAACGCCATCACCGTTGCATCCCGCTCGGGTAAATAAAGTTTCGTCCCGATGCCCCCTGATTCTTCTCCGCCCAGCAGGATGTCGCGTTCCAGCATCAGCTCGCAGATGTATTTGAAACCGATGGGCGTCTCAAATATTTTGCGGCCGTATTTTTCTGCAATCTTATCCAGCATTTTCGTGGAGGAAAAGGTTTTCGCCACGTCGCCGGGAACTCCTCGCGTGCCCGCCAGATGCCACAGCAAAATGGAAAAAATCTGATGCGGCGTAATAAATGTGCCGTCGCGATCCATCGCGCCGATGCGGTCGCCGTCGCCGTCCGCGCAGAGTCCCGCATCGTATTTTCCGGCAAGCACGGCCCGCCGCAGCGCCTCGACATGCGGCTCAATCGGCTCAGGATTCACGCCGCCAAACAGCGGATCGCGTGTGCCGCGAATTTCATCGCATGCCACGCCGTGGCGGGTCATCACTTCGCGCAAAAGTCCGCGAGCTGCGCCGTGCATCGGATCGACTACAAACCGGAAATTCGCGCCGCGAATCCGGTCCCAATCCACAATTTTTTCGATGGCTTCCAGATACGGAGAAAGAATGTCGAGCGATTGAATGTGATCGGTCTGCGGGGGCAAGGGAGGCACGCCGTTCGCCACCACTATGGCCAGTTCCTTCTCAATCTGCTCGACAATGGAAGGCAGCGCCGAGCTGCCGTAGCTCGCCTTGAATTTCACGCCATTCCATTTGTAGGGATTGTGGCTCGCCGTAATCATGATGCCGCCCGCCGCCCCGCGCTGCCTCACGAGCAATGAAAGCGCAGGCGAAGGACACGCTTTTTCCGCGATCCACACAGGCATGCCAGCCATGGAAACCACTTCAGCAGCCGCGCGCGCAAAACGCTCCGATCCGTAGCGCGTGTCATAGCCGATGAGCACGCCTGCTCCAGGTTTTTCCGCGCGCACCACGTATCGCGCAATCGCGCACGCCACCTTGCGCACATTCGCAAACGTAAAATCATCGGCAATAACGCCGCGCCAACCATCCGTCCCAAATTTGATCGTGTTCATAGCTCAAAAGTATATGCGAAGCACGGATAGGCGAAAAGTGGCTCTCTCATCTTGTGCGTCACACTAAAGCATTATCCCGTTAGTTAGGCCTCTGGGTTGGAAACTTGGGTGCCGCACCCTTGCGTTCTTCAAGGGTGCGGGTTTAGTCCACACCGTTACGCATTCTTCCCAGTTCTGGAAAAAACGATTGTCCGAAATCTGCCTGAAGAAACAGTGTGATTTGTTCAGTG